>DATCJR010000086.1 GCA_036562685.1 Clostridia bacterium
CGATATAACTTGTCTTATAATCAAGCCCGTGTAATAATTTTTTCATAATTTCAGGTACATCGTTATTAATCATATTTTTTAACTTCATAGTCTAAATCCCCTTTCTACTGTATATTTCAAAATTTTCGTCTACGTACATGTCCTCTTTAGCACGTTCATAATCGGTTATGTTATTACTTACCATATAATAAAGCATGTAGTATGCTTGGTCTGTATTAATATGCATGTCTTGTTTTATCATGTTAACTATACTAGCAGTATAGTCTTTATACCTTTTATCTTGTGTGTACATTCCCCAGCGGCTCAAAACTGTATCATTAGGCACTCTATCCATTTTATTTTTATATTCTAAATATCGTCTGGCCACTGTCCTCGACCTGCGGCTAATATAGCCCAAGTCGTCAATCGCTAGTAAAACTCTTTGTCTTGTTGATTCTCTAACCCTTTCGGGGTGATTAAGAGCACGTGAGACAGTCGATACACTCACGCCAGCGGCTTTTGCAATATCTTTAAGAGTTATATGTTTCATTTTACATCTCCCTCATCTTCTTTTTATTTTTCCAAATCAAGTATTTCTATAAGTTCTGTCACCGTCTCAAAAACAAAACCTATAGCAAGCATTGCGATTAATTCAATTTCCCATTTACTAGGTTCATTTTCCATCATTTCGTCCTCTTTCTTCTTTATAAGAAAAACCGCATACCATAAAAACTAACTATTCGGCAAAATTAATCTTATTAATCATTATATAAGGTTGATTGACCCATTCATCGTCATCGTTTTTGTAAGAGTTAACTTTTAAAACTCCTTTGATTTTAACTCTGTCACCCTTGACAAATATATCTGTATTTCGTTTTAGTCCGAACTGCGTGCACTTGAAAGAATGTTTACGTTCTTTCTCGTTTCCCTCTTTGTCCTCGTATTTTTCAGTCACCTGAACAAAATAATTATGTAATTCCTTTTGATTGTTATCATACCTGACAACATCACTAAATACAACAGTACCAACCAAATTTACAAATGCACAATCTTTAATATTCTTTTTACTCATTTTTAATAACTCCCTTCTTTTTTTTTTAAATTTTCGGTATGGTATACGGGTTTTTATTGAAGGGCGTTTTTGGCACGCCCCAAGCCATATTTTTTTTTTTTTTTACCAGTCTAAATAATAATCTTTGTCAACCATTGCGGCAAAATCGGGCTTATCCCAATCTTCAACCTGACTTGCATAGTCATCGTTCTTGTCAGCATCATCTTTAGGATACCAAATCACATACCAGAGATTGCCATCCTTGTCCATCGCGTCCGCACAAAAGCACTCATCATCTAAATAATCAGTGTCAGGATACGGGTCCTGCGTCAAAGCAAGTTCGATCCCATCCCAAAGAACAGAACCATAAAGTTTTTTACTTTCATCAAATAGTTTTTTAATGTTCATTTTTTTATGTCTCCCTTCTTTTTTATCTAAAATATTTGTCATTGAACGGTTTTACATGAACTTTTTTAAATTTTAGTTTAGGTTCTGGAGCGAACCAATCCATTTCGTAAAGTATCGTTTTAACTTTCATATCGTTTTTGTCCAGGAAAACAAGTTTAACCTTAATTCCCTTAATCTCAATTTTCTTTAATTCCAACGCATTATCATTTAGGGCATTAAGTTCTTTGTCGATTAATTCAAACATTTTGCTGTACATTTTTTCACCACCTTTCTACTTACTATTTTACAAATATTTGAATTACATCATCATCATCAAGATAATTAATCTTAACAACTTGTTTTTTTAACAAATAATATGTAACATCTTCTATCCAATAAGAATCAAAATACACGATATGAGATAGTGAAATAGAACGTATTTCTACTCTCTTTCTTGGTAAGTCAAATACTCTTTTCTCATTATTTAATAATTCAAACAACGTCATTTTATCGTCTCCTTTCTACACTTACTATTATACACTATCATTAAAATAATGTCAAGTATTTTTTTAAATTTTTTTTAAAAAAATATTATCTTATTTAAATACTTCTATTACGTTTTCAAAGGAATATACCGAAAAAACTTCCTTTCCTAATAAACGATATGGTATCTCGTCTATAAGATATTCCTCAACATCCGCCATTAACCTATCTACCATAGAAGCTGAAGATATAGTACAAATTTTCAGTTTCTTTTTTAAATCAAAGTTTTTCACTTCACTGCTATTTAATAATTTCCATAATGTCATTTTATCATCTCCTTTCATCTACTATTATACACAATTTTAATATAATGTCAAGCATTTTTTTAAATTTTTTAAAAAATTTTTATAAAAGAAAAATAGAATAGATTAAAAATCTATTCTATCAATTCATTTGTATCATAATACCTAAAATAATCGTTCAAATTTACTAGTTCAGTTTTAATAAATCTAGTAAAATATCCATCAATTTCATGCACATCGACCCTAAAAATCCCATCCTTTAAATTTGTCATCTGGAAAACTGCTAGGGCTTGACGCCTAATTCTGACGTCCAAGTGTAATATATACTGCGTTGTTGCTAACAATAATATATTACGTTTTCGCAACTGCGAGAAAAAGTTTTGAATAATACGATTGTTTTGTCTCATATAATCTCTACTGTCAAAATAAATGTGTATCTCATCAAGCAACATTATTGAGTTATTAAAATAATCAGGATTTTCTCTTATCACCTCTAATATATCAATAGAGTTTTTATTCTTTTTGCTATCAAAAGTAATTCTTTCGTACTCAATACCAAATAAAGAGTAATTAGAGTAAACCCGTTTATCATTTGTATAATTATCAACCAATAATTTAGTAATAAAAGCAGTTTTCCCAGAACCTTGCCTGCCGATTGCTAGATAAAATCCGTACATTTAACACACCTTCCTTCACCTGAAAACATCTTTTGTGCCAAATATCCCACGCTTGACTTCAGGTGGGGTACTCTCTCTCACAATATTGACTAATTCTTTACGACCTAGTCCTCTTATGCTGATTTGCAATTGCAAAATATTATCCGCCATATTTTTCATGAATGGAATGTTAAATGTTTCGGCAAACATATATAACTTTGTTAAAAGTGGGATTTGTTCGTCTTTGAGCCTAGTAATAACTTTTAATTTGTCAAGATTTGTTAGTTCGCTGATAGCAATTAAACTGACTAAACTATCATTATTTCCATTTTCTATTTGTTCACTTATATTTTCTGCTAACAGTTCGTCAATTTTTATTTTTTCGTCCTTAACATTTTTCATTAAATCGCCCCCTGACCTTTTAAGAGTAAATATATTACAACGATATGTAATATTATATTAAGTAATAGCATTACGGTTGTTTTATCAAACGTATTTGATTTAAGAGAACTAAAAGTATCTTTTATCAATTTACTCTCAATAGCAGTCTGGAAATCTTCATGATTAAATTTACTTTCAAAATCTAGCGGATTGATTGTTTCCGCTGATTTATCCGTAATGATAACAGTACGATAACCTTTGTAATCAAAAATATGGTCGGGATTGATTAAAAAGTTAGGTTTAAATTTACTTGACAAATGATAAGTTATAGTACTAGATTTGTCTGAATTAAATTTTATTACCCTTAAATATTTATGTTTACCAAATAATCTCATTCTATCTCCTCTCTTTCGCCAAAAAATGTTATTGTAATAGTCGCTATTATCATTATTACACAAAATATTCTTATAAATAAATTATCTACCAAAAAAATCGGCACGAACCATAGTAGAATTGTTGCTACTAAAACCCATTTAATTTTAAATTTAAAGGCTACGAAGATTGAAAGAATATACATTATCAATGTTATCAGTAATATATTCATCTCTGTCATTTACTCTTCTCTCCTTTTTCTAACTGCAATTGTGACAAAACCACCTAAAAGGATAACAGTTATAATAGCAGGCACTAGCCATTTTTCTAGACCAGTGTAAAACTTTTCGTTGTTTTCGGCTATTTTACTTTTTTGACCTGCTTTAAAACCTTCTTCATAAGCCTCAGATTGATTTAGTAATATTCCCTCTTCATATCCTACGTCGTAACCTTCATCATAACCGACATCATATCCCTCATCATATCCCTCATTATATCCTCTATCATATTCCAAATCCAAAGAATCTTGTAATTCTGAAATTTGATTATTCAAATTATTTATTTCATCGTTTAAATATTCAATTTGAAGTTTATAGTAATCAATTTCGGAAGAATAAACAGTAACAGGCATATCAGTAGTAAGATATTTAGTTTTTAAAGTACCCTTATACGTATATTTCAAAAGAGTAAGCCAGATTTTATCATTAGCATAACTAGGGTCAACATAAAAATTTACCGTATCATTGTAAAATTCAGTGACGTTAACAGTAAATTCTTGTTCGTGAAATTGTATAGTTTGAATAGTGACAGCACCAACTTCAGACGGAAAACTGACCAAATCAATTTCAATAGGAATTTCAAAACCTTCAAAAATTACACTGGGATAGGTAAAATCAATAATAATCAAACCTTCAGATTCAGAAAATTGATACCGATATGTAGTATACTCTCCATCTGGCAAATATCCAGGAAAATCAGAAGTTTCTTCAGCCGCAAAAACTTTTGACGGTATCAAAAAGAAAAAGCCCAAAAACAAAATCATTAAAAAACTAATTATTTTTTTCATTACCTTTCACTCCTTTCTTTTATTTAATCTTTTTTAAACGGTTTATAGTAAAGTAATACTACACCACCTACAAATACTATCGGAACAAATGATATTAAACCAGCAATTAGTTTATGATTTTTAATAGATTTTTTTGTAAGAATTATATCCATAAGAACTATATCACGAGCAGAAGCATTATAAACACTATCATAATCGAAAGGTATATAGAACGAACTCGTGTTAAAAACATACCGTAGAGCATTATTATCATACATCTCTAAAAATTCAGAATTAGAACTAAAATTCCAATTAATTATAGTTATAGTTATATCATTTGTATAATCATATAAATTAGCGATAGAATATCCTTTTTTAAAATAATCATCAAAATCATCATAAGATAAAGTATGGTCATACCTATAGCTAGTAGCCGCATCCTGAAAATAATCTGTTTCAATAGTCACTATCTTTGTTCCTTCTATTGATTCTTTTATATCTATAACACTTAATACAACTAACGGTATCACACTAATCGCAATCACCGCACCGATAGCAGTTCTAATCCACTTCACCTACCACGACCTCCTTTCCTGTTATTCTACTTTATTATACCACGAAAGCAAACGGTTGTCAAGTACTGTTAAGTAAAAAGACTTAACAGGGCGGGCGGG
>DATCJR010000087.1 GCA_036562685.1 Clostridia bacterium
TTACTCTTAAGGATATTGCCTTAAAATGTGGTGTTTCGGTAGGTGCGGTGAGTAAGGCACTCAACGACAGTCCTGATATAGGTGTCGAAACCAAACAATATATACGAGAAATGGCTAGAAAGCTTGGTTATCGTCCAAATTTTTATGCCAGAACACTCAAGACTAATCATTCTTATAATATAGGAATATTATTTGATGATGCTACTAACAATGGTTTTGGTCATGCGTTTTTCTCTAAGATATTGAGTGCTTTTAGAGGCGAAATGGAGAGTAATGACTATGACCTCACATTTATAGCAAGAAACTCAAGAGCAGGTGAGTCATATATAGAACACGCGCGTCATCGTAGATTGGAGGGGGTCATGGTGGCGTGCGTGGATTATAATGATGATGGAATAATCGAATTGTTGGAATCAGAAATTCCTTCAGTTGCTATTGATTATATTAGCGATAAGTTTTCATGTGTGTATTCTGATAACTATAATGGGCTTATGAGTCTTACTTCATATTGCTTTGAAATGGGACATAAAAAAGTAGCTTTTATACACGGACAGCATACTTGCGTAACTGATGAAAGAATAAAGGGATATAAAGACGCTTTTAAAAAATATAATATACCTTTTCGTGAAGAGTATTTGGTTGAAGGCGAGTACTACTCTATAGATACAACTTATAATAAAATGAAACAGCTTATTAAGTTGCCTGATCCGCCTTCATGTGTGATTATTTCTGACGACTATTGTATGTTTGGGGCGCAGAAAGCAGCTTATGAAATGGGCTTGTCTATTCCTTGGCATATATCGATAGCGGGATACGATGATATCAAAATTGCTCCATATTTTACACCTCCGCTTACAACTGTTAGACAGGATGCTTTCTTGATTGGTAAAACTGCCGCTGAAATTCTTTTGTACGATATAGCCAATAAGTCAAAATCAAACCACAATATTGAAATTCCTACTCAATTAATTCAACGCGGTTCAATTAGAAAACTTTAAAAATTTTTTATTAATTTTCTTATTATTTTTTAATAGAGGATAATTTTATGCTTAATAAAAAAATATTTAAAGCATTATTTTGTTTTATATTAATTTTTAGTTTGATTTTTGTTAACGCATGCAGTTCTATAACTAGTAAAGAAGTTCCTCAATCAGGAGTAAGCCTTAACGGCAGATTAAAGGTAATAAAGGATGAAAATGGTATAATGCGGCTAGCAAATCAAAAAGGAGCCTTTATATCTTTAAGAGGAATGAGTACATACAACTTTAACCGAGTAGTTGTAGGGGAAGATACTCAAAACTTACTCAATAACAATGCATTTTCAGCCATGAGAAAAGACTGGAAATGCAATGTTATAAGGTTGGCTGTTTATGTACCGAGCGAAGATAATGGTTACAACGGCATGAAAGAAACGACTATAAATAATATAGATAAAGCGATAAAATTGGCAACTGACAATGATATGTATGTGATAGTGGATTGGCATGTGCTTACTCCTGGAGATCCGACCGATAAAACTTATCAATATGCTGAAGAGTTTTTTACAACGGTGGCTAAAAAGCATGGCAAGAAAAAGAATGTTATGTTTGAAATAATGAATGAACCCAATAGTTATGATATCGATGATGAAACTTTTTGGGAACATATAAAGCCCTATGCTCAAAAAATGGTTGATTTGATTAGAAAATATTCAAAAAATATAATTATTATTGGAAATCCTTGTTGGTCTCAAAGGCCTGATCTTTGCGCTAAAAGTCCAATACAAGGCGATAACTTGATGTATTCAGTACATTTTTATGCTGGCAGTCATGGTGAAGAGTTGCGAAATAATATTCTTTCAGCCTTAAATGGCGGTGTTGCGGTATTTTGCACTGAATGGGGAGTAACTAATAATACGGGTAATGGACCTGTTTATCTTACTCCTGAGGATGGTGGAGTATCTGATGCTGAAACATGGCTAGATTTTTTGGATGAACATAAAATAAGCTGGTGTAACTGGTCTATGGCTGCAAAAAGAGAAAGTTCAGCTGCATTATTAAGAACCACTACACTTAATCCAAAATCAGGCGTTTGGCAAGAAAGTGAGCTATCTGAAAGCGGAAAATTTGTTAGAGCACGCCTAAGAAGTTATGTTGATGATAATACTAATAAATGATAATTGATTTGATTTTTAAAGTTAATTCCAAAAATTAACATTAGAAAATTAATTTTTAATATTTACAACAATTAAAAATTGATTTATAATTAGTAAACTTTAAATACAGAATTCAATAATCTAGAAGATTAAAGTCTTTTAGATTATTTTTAAATAATGTATAAAATTGTATAAATATAAAATACAAGCATAATTATTAATTATAGTGAAAACCTTACTATAAGTAATGATTATAGCATATACAAGAAATAATAATTACATTTATATCATTTTATAATATTACATTATTGATTTTAATTATATATCGTGGTATTATAAGGTATAAAAAAAAGCTTTAGTCTTCTAAAGTAATAGATGATTATAATTCCAATGGTATAAGCATATAGCTTAGACATATATTAAACTAAGTTAAAATTTTTAGGAGGTTTTTTTAATGAAAAGAGTATCAAAAGTTATAAGTGTTCTTTTGATGGCTTCGTTATTGCTTGGTGTTGCTGCATGTAAAGACAATAAAGCCAAAACAAAAAGCTATACTTATAATACTTATTTGAGTGCTTCGCCGAGCACCTGGAACAATCATGTTTGGCAAACTAACGCCGATTCTTTTATTTTTTCATATACAGAAATTGGCTTTTATGATATTGTTCTAAATGAAGCAAAAACTGGCTATAAATTCCAAGATGAAATGGCAGTAGGTGATCCCAAAGATGTTACTGCTCAATATGCAGGAAACACCAAATACGGTGTGCCTAGTGATGCAACTGAAGGATATGCATGGGAATTGACACTTAATCCTAATGCAAAATGGGCTAACGGTGATCCCATTACTGCTCATGATTATGTTTATTCTTTGCAACAAGCAATTAACCCTAAAATGCAAAATTATCGTGCAAATAGTTATACTCAGGGCGATGGTGCTATAGCTAATGCAATTAATTATTTCAAATCTGAATCACCTATTTATATAGATGTCGCTAAAAATGTTGATGGTGACACAGAATATACAGATATAACTGGTAAATCTTTGTATTTTTCATTACTTAGAACAACATATTTCTTTGGTAGAGCAGCAAAAGATTACTATGATGCAGGATATGTTACTTATTTTGTTGATGATAATGGAACTCCTGATGATGATAGCGATGATGTTGACTTGTATTTAAAATGGGAAGATAAACACAATCCATATGGCTGGGTAGAAATCACTGAAGAAAACAAGGAAGAAGTTTTAAGCGACTTGTTGACACTTGCCTCAAATTTTGGAGATGATAATCCTGAGGCTTGGAAAGAATTCTGTGCATACTTTGATGGCTATAGCGATTCTTATGACTTTGACAATGTCGGTATTATTGGTGATGATTCAAAAGATCCTTACAAATTAACCTTAATAATGGCCACACCTATTTCTTTGTGGAATTTCAAAGTTCAAATGACTTCTTTATGGTTGGTTTATGAACCTTTATATGAAGCTGGAAAAGAAACTCAAGGTGATTTGACTGTAACCAATTACGGTACTTCTGTAGATACCTATATGTCTTATGGCCCCTATAAACTTACAGCATATCAATTGGATAAGCAAATTACTTTGGAAAAGAATGAAAATTGGTATGGTTATACAGATGGTAAACATGAGGGTCAATTCCAAACAACTAAAATCAGCTGTCAGATAATAAAAGAACATACTACAGCATTACAGCTTTTTGTTCAAGGTAAGCTTGATACAGTTTCATTGACATCTACTGATATGTCCAAATATCGTTATAGTGATTACTTGTTGAAAACAGATACAACATATACTCAAAGATTTGTATTTAATACTGATAGAGCAAAATTAACAAACATTCAAAATGATGCTACAACTCACGGCGTTGGAAACAGATTAATTTTGTTGTATGATGATTTCCGCAAAGCTTTTTCATTAGCAATTGATAGAGCAAAATTTGCACAGGATGTTACAGCTGGATATAAGCCGTCATATTCATTGTTGAATTCAATGTACTACTATGATATGGAAAATAACATTAATTCAAGATATCGTGATACTGATCAAGCTAAGAAAGTTGTAACTGATTTGTACGGAATTGAATACGGATCTGATAAAACATACAAGACTCTTGATGAAGCTTATGAAGCTGTTACCGGTTATGATTTGGAAGAAGCAAAGAAATTGTTCCAACAAGCCTTTAATGCGGCTAAGGCGGCTGGTGATATAGAAGACGGTGACACTGTTAGAATTAATATTTATGCTGGAAAAACTATCACTGCAGAATTGACAGCTCAAATGAACTTCATCCAAGATGCACTTAATGCCGCTACCAAGGGTACAAGTTTAGATGGAAAGATTGTTATCGAATATAAAGCCCATGAAGATAGATATGGTGCTATAGGAGAAGGTAAAGTTGAAGCTATGTATGGTGCTTGGGGCGGAGCTTATCTCTATCCTTATCAATACATAGGTTGCTATACTGATCCTGCTTATGCTGATCCTATTAATGAATATGGTTTTGATCCTACAAAAGAAAAATTTACAATCACTTATGATTTTGATGGTGATGGTGAAGTTGAGACTATAGAAAAGACATATTATGATTGGCAAAAATCAGTAGTATCTGACGGTACGAAAACTGGAGAATATTATTTTGCTAGCGCAGATGTTAAGCTTACAATTTTGGCTGCTCTAGAATATAATCTGCTTAACGGTTATCACATGGTGCCGGTAGCAAGTGCAACTGAAATTTCTATGTATTCTCAAAAAGTTAATTACGCTACTACAACTTATGTAGTATTGGCAGAATACGGTGGAATTAGATTCTTAACTTATAATTATACTGATGCTGAATGGGCTGCTTATGTAAAAGCTGAAGGTGGACAATTAAGTTACGAATAAAAAATAAGTAATAAAATTAAAAATTGAAAACTACGGAAGCATTTTGCTTCCGTAGATTTTCAAGTTTTTATGTTTATAAATACTTATAAAAATATATTATTTTTTTATATGTTTTTATAAATATAAAAAGAGTTTTAGGAGTGACAATGTTAAAATATATTTTAAAAAGAATAGGCTTAATGTTTTTGACTTTCTTTATAATTATGACGATATGCTTTGTTCTTATTAAGATGATTGAACCAGAACCTATCTTAAACGGGCCTAAAGCAGCGATTGAAGCAGCGCGTCGTGCTGCAATGGGCTATGACAAACCAATTTTGGTTCAATATGTTATATATTTGAAAAATATTATAACCAAATGGGATTGGGGAACATCATTTCAAATACAGTATCTTACAAGTGTAAACGATGTAATATTTGACAGATTATTACCTACTGTTTTGGTTAATCTTTTTTCCTTAATTTTTTCTATACCTTTAGGAATAGCTTTAGGAATTTTTGCGGCATTAAAAAAGAACAAATGGCAAGATCATTTGATTTCTACTTTGGTTATGGTATTTATTTCTGTGCCGTCTTATGTATATGCCTTTGTTGTTCAATACTTTCTTGGCTTTAAGCTTGGATGGTTTCCTATCCAAATGGCATCGTTATCTGAAGCAGGCAATAGTTGGTTTTCATGGACAATGTTTCACTCAATGATTTTGCCTATACTTGCTCTTTCTTTTGGTACAATTGCTAGTTTGGCACGTTTTACAAGAGCAGAATTAACAGAAATTTTAACCAGTGAATTTATGTTGCTTGCAAGAGCAAAGGGATTGTCGAGAGGACAGGCAACGTTAAGGCACGCCTTAAAAAATGCGATGGTGCCTATTTTGCCTATGATTATATCAATGTTCATTGGTATTTTGGGCGGTTCACTGATTATTGAGCAAATATTTTCTATACCTGGTATAGGAAGCTTGTATATAGATTCAATTAATAAACTAGATTATAATGTGTTTATGGCTGTAAGCATGTTTTATACTATTATTGGGCTTGCATCTGGAATAGTGATAGATTTAAGTTATGGATTTATCGACCCCAGAATTAGAATGGGAGGAAAGAAATAATGAGTAATATACAAAATATACCCAAAGAGCAATTCGAATTTGCACAAATAGATGAAAAATTGCATGATAAAAAATTTGATACAAAGCCTATTGGCTATTTCAAAGATGCTTTTAATCGATTTAGAAAGAACAAAGCCTCTATAGTTGCAGCTTTCATTATATTGTTTATTGTGTTATTTTCAATTTTTGTTCCTATGTTTTCAAAATATGATATGGCATATGCTGATGCTGTTTATAAAAATATGCTTCCAAAAAATGATTTCTTATCTAATTTTGGAATATTTACAGGAACTTATGAAAAGAAGTTAAGTAATAAAGGTTATGAAAACTTATATGCTATAGGAGTTGGCGCAGAAGATATCAATGGTGATAATATTGATATGACTAAAGGTGCTTTTACCAAGTATAGTGCTGTTCAAGGCAAAGCTGAAACATATAAAAAACAAGGTCAAACATATAGAGATATAAAAATCGATTCATATCTTGAAGTGGGTTTTGTATATTTGAATTTAAATGAAGAAACTTATAATAAAATCCTTGAATATCAGCAAAAAACTGGTCTTCAGATTTTATATCCTATGGTAGATCAAAAGTTAACCTTTGATACATCTAATGCTAACTGGTGGTATTTAACTGATGAAAGAGGTTATGCTATTTTTGATCAAGAAGGAAAATATCAAGATATATATGTTAGGGATGAAAGTGGTAATGTAAAATATTTTATTCAGCGTGATAAATCTACCTTACAAACTAGAGTTTTATATTACAACTATTATATATATAAATATGGTCATGAACCTAAATTTACTTTTGGTACTAACAATTATGGCCAAGATATTTTAATTCGTTTGGCATATGGTGCAAGAGTATCGTTATTATTAGCTGTAGGTGTATCCATTATTAATTTTATAATTGGAGCTTTATATGGAGCAGTAGAAGGATATTATGGTGGAGCTTTGGACCTAATTTTGGAACGTGTATCAGATGTTCTTAATAATGTACCTTTCATTATTGTTGCTACTTTGTTCCAACTTTACTTGGTATCACCCAATATTGTTCCGCCAATTGTTGCTTTGCTGTTTGCGTTTGTTATGACAGGTTGGATTGGTATTGCATATAGAGTTCGTACTCAATTTTATAGATTTAAAGGACAGGAATATGTTCTAGCGGCTAGAACTTTGGGTGCAAAAGATAGTAGAATTATGTTTAAGCATATTTTTCCCAATACATTGGGTACAACGATAACCTCAACAGTTTTGATTATTCCAAGTGTTATATTCTCGGAATCTATGCTTTCATATTTGGGAATAGTAAATTTAAATGGACGATCAATTACGAGCATTGGATCTATGCTTGCTGACGGGCAAGGTTATTTGTCGACTTATCCTCATGTAATCTTTTTCCCGGCATTAGTAATATCTTTGCTTATGATTTCATTTAATTTGTTTGGTAACGGACTTCGTGATGCATTTAATCCGTCACTTAGAGGGGCAGAGGAGTAAACTATGGAAAAGATACTAGAAGCAAAAAATCTCCGTATTTCATTTAGAACAAATAACGGAAAAGTCCAGGCTGTAAGAGATATTAACTTTAAACTATATAAAGGAGAAACCTTAGCTATTGTAGGCGAATCTGGATCTGGTAAATCAGTAACTGCAAAAGCGGTAATGGGTATATTAGCTCCTAACGCAATTGTAGAGAGTGGTGAAATCATTTATGACGGAAAAGATTTAATGAAAATTCCCGAAGATGAGTTTCATTCAATTCGTGGTGATAAAATAGCCATGATTTTCCAAGATCCTTTATCAAGCTTAAATCCTATAATGAAAGTAGGTAATCAACTTACTGAAGCAATGATTATAAAGGGTAAAGCTAGACAAAAAGAAGCTAAGATTTTATTAAAGCAAACATTAAAAAATCTAAATTATTATATGAATTTGGCAACAAATGGAAATTCTAATGCTGAAATAAAGAAAGAAAATGCCAAAAAAATTAATACTTTCAAAAAGTTCATTTATAAGCATTTAGAATTAGAAATGCCTTATAACTCTGCAGTTGAATCAGCTAATCATGCAATTATTGAAATTGATAATATTCTTGAAGATTTAAGCAAAAAGAATTTAAAAGATGTAAAAAATGAGATATTGCAAGTTATAAAGTTTGTTAAGAAAAGTTTTAATACATACTTTTTGAAAAAAGATGATGATATTTTATTTAATCTTAACAAATTAAATTTATTATCAAAAAATGTAGATAAAGATAATAGTGAATTAATATCAGTTCTAAATCATATAAAAAATATATTTGATAGCGCATTAAAGAGTGAAAAGCCCAATTTCTTTAGAATGGGATATTATTTTTCACAAGGCAATAAAGAATTGCCTGATATGCCTATAGCTGAATTAAATGATTATTTAAGAAAATATCTTGATGATAATTTTATGCTAGATTTTATTGCAACAGCAAAAAAAGCTATAATTTATTCATATGAGAACTCAATTAAGAATAAAACAGCTTCTATTAATGAATTTGATAAAGCTTTGGATATATTATCCAAAAAAGATATTACTTATAACGAACTTAAAAATTTATCTTATAGTCTTGTTAAATTAGCTCAAAATTCTATTAACAAACTATCCGTCAAAAAAGAAAGCTTATCGTTAACTTTTAAATCAAGCATGATGGATGCTGTTCATTTTTATAAAAAAAGTAAACGAAATAATCAAAAAGAACTTAAGAGATATGATTATCAAACTCGTAAATATAATAAGAAAGTTCAAAAAGGAAAAACTCCTGATTGGAAAGTAATACCTGCCGATATTATTGACTTAGATAAAATAATTGAAGATATAAAAAATATTATTATTCGTTTGAGAGACTCCTACAAAAAAAACATAAACATGGATAATAATGTAGATTTTGATGCCGCTACAGTAGCAATTATTGATTTCATCAAAGAAAAAGCCTCTGGAGTTGTATATAAAGTAACACCTCAAATGGCAAAGCAAAGAGCATTAGAACTCATGGAAGAAGTAGGTATTTCAGAGCCAAGAAAAAGATTCAAGCAATATCCTTTTCAATTTTCGGGCGGTATGCGTCAAAGAATTGTTATTGCAATAGCACTTGCAGCTAATCCCGATATTTTGATTTGTGACGAACCTACTACAGCATTGGATGTTACTATTCAAGCACAAATACTGGAATTGATAAACAAATTAAAAAGAGAAAGACAAATTTCTGTTATTTTTATAACGCACGATTTAGGTGTAGTTGCTAATATGGCTGATAGAATAGCTGTAATGTATGCAGGAAAAATTGTTGAATATGGTACAGCAGAAGATGTTTTCTATTCGCCTGCTCATCCATATACTTGGGCATTGTTATCATCCATGCCAGATTTGGATACAAAAGAAAAGTTAGAAGCAATACCTGGGACACCTCCAAATATGATATATCCACCTAAAGGCGACGCTTTTGCAGCAAGAAATAAATATGCTCTTAAGATAGATTTTGAAGAAGAGCCGCCTATGTTTAAAATATCAGATACTCATTTTGCAGCTACATGGTTATTGCATCCAAATGCTCCAAAGGTAGAGCCACCGAAAATAGTAGTTGAGCGTATTCAAAGAATGAAAAAACTAGGAGAAATCAAAAATGGCGGACAACAATAATATATTATTAAAAGTTGAAAATATGAGTCAGTACTTTAAATTAGGTGATTCCGAATTAAAGGCTGTTGATAATATAAGCTTTGAAATAAAAAAAGGTGAAGTTTTTGGACTCGTAGGTGAATCTGGTTGTGGAAAAACTACTACAGGTCGTTCTATCATCAAATTATATGATATAACATCTGGTAATGTTTATTTTAAAGGAAGAAGAATTTGCGCAGGAACTCGTTCATATAGAGAGGCAATAAAAAATGCCAAAAGAAGTACTTATGCCGCAATTAAAGAGTTAAAATTAGAAGAGAAAAATGAACTCAAAGAATTGAGTAATTCAGGCTTTAATAATGAAAAAATTAATGAAGTAAAACTTAAATTCAAAAATCTTATTAATGCAGAAAAAGATAATTTAGCTAAAGTTATTAAAGACAATATTGATCAGATCAATTTAGCAAAACATGATCATAAATATTGTGATAAAGATTATGTTCAAGAAAAAATTAAAAAAATAGAAGAACATTATAATTCTTTACCACATACACCTGAAAATGAAAAAGAGAAAAGACAAAAATTAAAATTAGCAAAAAAAGAGCGTTTGATCACTAAGATTCAAATGATTTATCAGGATCCAATAGCATCTTTAAATCCTCGTATGACTGTTAAGGATATTATTGCTGAAGGATTAATTGTAAAAGGAATAAAAGATAAAAAATTTATTGAGCAAAAGGTTTACGAAGTACTTGAAATGGTAGGTCTAGTTCGTGAACATGCGGCACGTTATCCTCATGAGTTCTCTGGTGGACAAAGACAAAGAATAGGTGTGGCACGTTCTATAATATTGGAACCTGAACTTATTATTGCAGACGAACCAGTAAGTGCTCTAGATGTATCTATACAAGCACAAGTAATAAATCTACTTAATGATTTAAGGCATAGATTAGGATTAACAATATTATTTATTGCGCATGACTTGTCTGTTGTAAAATATTTTTCAGATCGTATTGGTGTTATGTATTTTGGTAAGATGGTAGAACTTGCGTCCTCAGATGAACTTTTTGCTCATCCTTTACATCCATATACAAAATCTTTATTATCAGCCATTCCTTTTCCTGATCCTCATTATGAAAAGCAGAGAAAGAGAATAATATACAATCCAGATGAACATGATTATTCTGTAGATAAACCTAAAATGAGAGAAATAAAACAAGGTCATTTTGTATATTGCAATGAAACTGAATATAAGAAATACAAAAAAGAAATTGGGCTTTCAGAATAATGCAATTTAGGTATTTGCACTAATGAAAAACAAAATATTAAAATATGTAATTACCTTTTCAATTGGCGGTTGCTTTTCTTTTTTAGCTTTTTTTCGCCAAAATCTTTTTGAAAAATCTAATTTGCTTGATATTTTTGAGATATTAAGTAATGGTTTTTTATTGGCGGGAATAATTATTTTTGGACTAGGCTCCTTAATCTTTGTTAGTAATGAAGGTGCTTTTGATATTTTTGTTTTTGGATTCAAAAATTTTTTTTCATTGTTTAATCGAGAAAAAAGAGAAACGCGACAAACATATTTTGAATATAGACAAGAAAGAAGTAATAAAAAAACGAGCTTTTTATTTTTACTTTTTGTAGGAGGCTTTTATCTTTTGCTTTCAGCTTTATTTGTAATATTATTTTTTATTTATAGTTAAGATATAAGCTAATAACAAAAAAATTATCAATTTTTAAGTCACTTCGTCATAAAATATATTAGCCCGGAACGGGCAAACGGAGTGACTTTTTTATGAATTGGAAAGATTTTATTCAGCCCGAACTTCTGGCTTTAATACCGTTTTTATACGGTGCTGGTGTAT
>DATCJR010000088.1 GCA_036562685.1 Clostridia bacterium
TCTTTAGTTCAGATTGCAAGTATTCATTAGCCAAAACTTTGTGTTTGTCGCTGACTTCAATATTAATATTGACTTGTGGATATACATAAAAATCATTGAGCTCTTTTATGGATTTTTGAGTCTTTTTCAAAACGCTGACCAATTTAAGCGCCGCCAAGATACCGTCGCCAGTCGGCGCATGGTCCTTCAAAATTATGTGTCCCGATTGTTCTCCGCCCAAAACGCAATCGTATTTTTCCATCTCACATGCCACAAAATGGTCGCCTATATCTGCCCTGATTAGCTTAATTCCGCTTTGTTTTAAATACATCTCCATACCCATATTGGTATGATGTGTGCCTACAACTATATTGCCTTTTAAACGACCAATTGAATGTAAGTACTTTGCTAATATGTATATTATTGAGTCACCGTTAATTATATTGCCGTCGCTATCGCTAGCAATAACTCTGTCAGCATCTCCGTCAAAAGCAAAACCGATATCGGCTTTTATTTCTTTTGTCTTTTTTGACAAAAACTCTTCATGCAATGAGCCGCAGTTTACGTTAATGTCATGTCCAGTGTGATTGCAGTTATAGCTAAAAACTTCTGCGCCTAATTTTTCAAACAACTTAGGCGCAACTTCAAAACTTGCACCGTTGCTGCAGTCCAAAACAATTTTTAGTCCTTTTAGATCTGTATCTACGGATTCTGCTAAGAAATTAATATATCGTTCATGTGATAATAAATCCTGATTTGCAGTTCCTATATTTTGAGAATAATTAGTCTTATTCTGATTTATACAGTCTTCAATAAAATCTCTTTCAATTTCACCAAGCTTGGCACCTTTGTTATCAAAAATCTTAATGCCGTTATATTCGGGAGGATTATGAGAAGCACTTATAACCACGCCAAAATCAGCCTTGTATAAGGTGGTTATGTAAGAAATTGCAGGAGTTGTCAAAATACCAAGATCAATTACATTGCCGCCGCCTGCTAAAATTCCTGAAATAACTGCCAATTTTAACATATCTTTTGATATGCGTGTATCAGTTCCTATAACCACTAAAGGATTTTCTTTCAACAATGTCAACGCATTTCCTACTTTGGCTGAAAGCTCTATTGTAAGATCTTTATTGGCAATTCCCCTTATACCGTCTGTTCCAAAATATTGACTCATACTACCCCTTTGTTTATTAATTATTTATAAAATAAAACATAATATTATATGCTTATCTTCTAAAATCTTGTGTTACCATAAGGGAATAATAATCTCATTAATAAAAGTAATTACGGTCAAAACTCCCAAATATAAAGAAAACCACTTGTAATTGCATTTTTTGATTAAATTAAGCATTAATCTAACCGCCAAATATCCACTTATTGCAGCACTAATCATTCCCATAATAACAGCCAACGCAGGAACTGCATTCCAGTTCTCAACCTTGATAACTTCCACAAAAGCTGATCCTAATATAACAGGAATGCTCATCAAAAAAGAAAATTTTGCTACTGTTGTTCTGCTGGCGCCGGAATAAACTCCTCCGCTTATAGTGGACCCGCTTCTGGAAACTCCTGGAACAATAGCTACCGCTTGAGCTGCACCCATAATAAGACTGACCTTTATACCAAGCGGATTATCTTTTGGATATTTTTTCCCAACATATTCTGTAATAAGCAGCATTATCGCCGTTATCATAAATCCAATCCACAAAAATTGCCCTTGGAAAAGAGCTTCAATTTGGTTAGAAAATAATAACATAGCGACACCGGCAGGAATAGTCGCCAAAATCAATAAGCCCAAAGTCTTAAAAGGCGGTTTTAAGAGATCAAAGATATCCTTATAAAAAACAGCAAAAACAGCTATCAATGTACCTACATGAAGCATTACATCAAAAAACAATGTAATGCTAGGATCTATTCCCAAAATGTTTTGAGCTAAAACCAAATGTCCGCTGCTAGAAACCGGCAAAAATTCTGTTAAACCCTGTATCAAACCCAAAATTATGGCCTTCCAAATTTCCATCTCACTCTCCAACAATCAATTATGTTATCATATTATAAATAAAGGCGCAAGTTTATATATAAACTAACGCCTAATTTATAAAATATTATATAAAATTTATGTCATTTTATTGGACTTATTGCTTTAGTCCATAAGAATAATAATAATACTTTTTACCCTTAGCTGGCGTTGCGCGGTTAAGTACTACACCTAACAAATTTCCGTTAACATATTTAACCTGTTCTATCGCTTTTCCTAGTTCTTTATAGTCAGAAATTTTTTCTTCTGCTACCAAAATAACGCCATCACTATTATTAGATAAAATAAGAGCATCACTCACTACATTAACAGGCGGAGTATCCAAAATTATCCAATCATATTCTTTAGACAAGTTATTGAGCAAATCAACCATTTCTTGACTCATAAGTAATTTTAATGGATTAGGGGAAGATACACCTGCAGTGATATAAGAAAGATTTTCTACTTTTGATTTTTTTACTGCATCTACAAATTCAGCTTCATCGCATAAAAGATGCGTCAAACCTATTACATTTTCATCATTAAATACTTTATGCACACAAGGCTTTCTTATATCGCAATCAATTAACAAAACCTTAAATCCGCTTTGAGCCAAGGCAATTGATAAATTTGCGCTTATCATGGTTTTGCCCATGTTTTCACTAGCGCCTGTTATAATTACCTTTCTTGAACTTTTTTGTGCAAAAGTAAATCTAAGATTGACTGCAAAAACTCTAAACGCTTCTGCAAAAGAAAAATTAATATCCTTATCAGTAATTAATGGATAATCACTTTTTATAACACGGTTTTTTTTCTTTTTATTTAATGTAAACATTATTATACATTCCTTTCTTTAATTTCTGAGATATCAGGTATTGTAGCTATTACAGGCACATCAAATTTTTCTCTTATATCATCTTCATTCTTGATTTTAACATCATAAAAGTTGACAATCAAAATGATGGTAACAGCCAAGACAGCACCAACCAAAGCTCCAAGCAACATATTAACTGGAATATTAGGACGTATTACATCTTTATCTTCAGGTATAATAGGCTGGTCAATTATAAGATAACTTGATTTCACAATAGTGTTATATGTAGCTTGTTCTGATATCTCACTCACACGCTCTTTGGATACCAAATTATAAGCTGCAAGCAGACATACTCCAAAATCAGGATTAGTTACGGTTATTGAAATTGTAAAGTATCCTTTGGAAACTGATGAAAAAGAAAAATTAAGAGCTTGTCTCAAACTCTTTTTTGTATATCCGATCTTTTGAGCCCATTCTCCTATGGTTGAATAATCAGATTTAAAAACATATGTATTCTGAGCTTGGGATTCTAATGAATCATATGAACTGGACAATTGAGAAATCTCAGTATTCCAAACCAAATCATACAAATAGTTTGCGCCAGTTAGTTCAGCATTAAATCTAGAAACTATGCGTTCAAAAGCTGTGTTTTCTTTATCAGTGGTATTAATTTCTTCAGATTGATTGGGATCAATTTTTTGAATAATCTTATATAAAGAAGCTGTTGTGCTTATTTCATATTTGTCTTTTATAATAAAAAAAGACCAAAAAAACATAATAAGCATTCCAGCTAGTACTAGTGACACAATGATTTTCCATCTTTTAATGATAATAAAAAAATAATCTTTTAATGATAGTTCCAAATTAAAGCTCCATAGTATTTAAAAATTTAACAAAAATATTATATCAACAATTATTATTTAATTCAATAAAATTTTCAATAAAATTTTTCTATAAAATTATTTCTTCATTTTGAATTTTTAAGAAAATTTCTTTTAAATTACAATTTCTTAATATAATTTCGCTAATAGTATTGTTTTTATATCGATTGTGATATAATGTTCATATTAAATCACAGGTTGCTTTTGATGAAATTTTCTGAGATACCTAATACAAAATTTTCTCTCATAATAAAAAAGTTTATTTCTAGCAAAATCTACCCTTTTTTGATAGGCGTGATATGTTATTTTTCTTGGGCTTATAACTTAGTCTTTTGGGGACTTAGTATTTTAACTATATTTTTAATTCTAATATTCATTACTCAGTCCAATACTTTTTATTGCTTGCCTATACTTTTGATGGCTTTTTATATGTTCCCTAATTTTAAGACTCAATACTATTTTGCTGGAATACATTTGGGATTAATAGTTTTAGCTATATTCTTTAATATTTTTGCCTATAAAAGAAAGATTCAAAAAGACAAGCTTTATTATTCTATTTTTGGAACTTTTTTAGCTGGTATAATCGGGGGAATTATATACACCACTATGACTTACGGCTTTTTGAAATACTTCAAAGACGTTTTGTTTATGTTTTTTTTGACAATAAGCTTTGCTGGTGGTTACTTGTTTTTAAATAATACGGTGTCTTTAGAAAATCTAAAGATTGATTATAAAAAATATTTTGCTATTTCCATATTGATGGTGGCCTTATTATTAATTGCCCAAATGTTAACTTATTATTTAAGAGTAGAAAACATTCCTGACGCAATTGCCAATAAAACTCTACGTTTGGGCTGGGGAAACACCAACACGTTAGCAGCTATATTTATGATGACGATTCCTTTTACTCTATATCTTTCTTCATGCTATAAGTATGGTGCCTTTTTTTCTGTATTAGCATTTGTAGAATATACTGCGATCTGGATAACGCATTCTCGTGGATGCATTTTGATTTCAACGCCCATTCTGATTCTTTATCTCCTCTATCTCATTATAAAGACAAAAAACGTAAACCGTTATATTCTTATAGCCAATATGGTTATTTTTTTATCGGCGGCATTGATTTTTGTTATAATATTTAAAGATAAATTTTATGAATATTTTGGAAAAATCTTTCAAAAAGGACTTGACGACAGCGGAAGATTTGGGCTATATAAAGAAGCTTGGAATTTGTTTAAAAAGCATTTTATATTTGGAACCGGATATTACTACAAAACGGATCAAACTAAAAGCTTTATGTATATGTTTCATAGCACTCCTTTACAAATTGCAGCTAATTTGGGAATAATAGGAATTATAGCTTTTGGATATTTTTATTTTCAAAAATATTTGATTTTGCTTAAAAATCTAAAATGTCCAATGGGCGTAACTATGTTTGTCGCTATTTTATCTTGGGAACTATATGGATTGATTGACGTAATGCTTGTCGTTTATTATATTGCAATTACAACACTAATCATGCTGATAATTGCCCAAAAAAATGTTATAAATCTAAAACACGAAAAAATTACTGAGGAAAAAAATGACTGAAATTTTAAAAACAATTGACCTCGTATCATTAATAATGACCATCGTCTTATTGGCGCTTAATTTTCATCTT
>DATCJR010000089.1 GCA_036562685.1 Clostridia bacterium
ATAGGCGGCGGTCTAAATATATTCTTCCTTGTTGCTACCATTCTAGGCTTGTTTGGCTCAAAAATTATTCCGCAAGTTATCCGGATGGATGCGCTCAAATTGTTTAACTATGTTTCTATAATTTCCCTGTTTGATGTAATATCAATTTTGGACGGAACTTTTGCTTTCTTGTGGAAACTAGCCATATTGCTTGTTATCGGAATTATATGCTACTCAATTTCATTTGTAAAATTTGATAAAAAAGATTTGCCTTTATAATTAATAATAATGTTCTCTTTTATAAAAAAGGTCATACCAGTTAGGTATGACCTTTTTTATCACTTTTCACTTCAATTTATGGTTTTTCATAATAATTTTTTTGACTTTTCAAGATGCTAAAAATAATTCTATGGCGCTGTTATATCTGATCTTTCTAATTCCGTTTTAAAAAATTAAGCAATCAAAAAAATCGGTCTAAAAAGAAATATTGATAAAGCATCATTTAGATGATCTTAAGGGTATGTGAGTTGATTATCTTTCAGATACAGGAGACAACATAGAATAAAATTGTTGGTATAATCTTCTTATATTATTTATATATCTTCTAGATTTTGATTCTGATTATATTTTTAGCTCCTGCTTTATATTATAAAAATCTTTCCAAGGATCTTCTTGCTTAATTTTGTCTAATGCTTTTTGCATATCTATACCATTTGGGTCTACAGTGTCAAGCTCTTCCCAGCTTATAGGCATAGAAACACGTGCGCCCGGACGAGCACGCAAAGAATATGGTGCGACACTAGTAGCGCCTCTGCCGTTTCGCGCCCAATCAATAAATATTCTGCCTTTTCGCCTGATTTTTCTTATGTTGTCCGTGTATTTATCCGGCCATTTATTTTTCATAACTTCTGCTACGCGCTTAGCAAAATCATGAAATGCTTCCCATCCAGCAGAGGGAACAAAAGGTACGACCACATGATAACCCTTGCCTCCGCTTGTTTTAAGAAAACTAATTAGCGACAGACTATCAAGAACACTTTTTATATCCCTTACGCCTTGGCGTATTTGCTCTAACTCCATGTCCTCATCAGGATCAAGATCAAAAACCATCATATCAGGTTTTTCAAGATTATCTATACGGCTTCCCCAAACATGAAATTCTAATGTGCCCATTTGAACTTCGGAAATCAGACCAGTAGCGTTTTGAATATAGCAGTAATTCTCTTCTATTCCGTCAGAATTGGCAATTGGAATAATCGCGACACCTTTTCCCAGCGTCTTAGGATGCTTTTTTATAAAGCATGCTTCGTCAATGCCCTTAGGACAGCGGACAATGCTAAGAACTCGGTTGCCGACATAAGGCAACATCCTTTGGGCGACTTGAGCATAATATTTGACTACATCAAACTTTGTTATCAAAGGCTGTTGATACAAAACCTTGTCTGGATTGCTGATCTTTACTCCGCTAAAAATAACAGTACCGTCTGCCTTCTTTTCGAAATCACTATTAGGTGATTTTTCTTCTATTTTTATATCCTTTCGTTTTGGCTCCTTGATTTCTTTATTATCTGCCTTTTCCATTACGACATCTTTAGGATTCTTGTCGCTTCGTAAGCCCTTGAAACTTGCCTGTCTTAGCTGGTTTTCTTCTGTCCATTCAGCAAAGCTTACCTCTGCTACAAAATGAGGTTTTAGCCATATTATTTTTTCGTCTTTTCTTTTTTTGGGCGGTTTTATAAAATCAGGATTTTCTTGCTTATATTTATCAAACTTTTTTTCTAGCTCTAGTCTATCTTTTTCACTAAAGCCTGTGCCAGCCCGCCCTGTATAAACTAGATCGTTGCCATTATAAACACCTAATAGCACTGAACTTATGCCGCTTGTTTTTTTACCAGAAACGGCATAACCGCCGATTACAAATTCCTGTCTTTTGCCGCATTTTATCTTAATCCAATCACCGTTTCTTGCTCCGCTGTATACAGAATCGGCTTTTTTGCCTACTATTCCTTCCATTCCTAATCTACAAGCCGCCGAAAAACTTTGATCGCCGTTTCCTTTTACATGCTTACTGTAATATAGATTATTTGGAGCATCCTGCATAAGCGTTTGTAAAATTTCTTTTCTGTCTATTAATTTCTTGTCCCTTAAGTCATTGCCGTCTAAAGCCAAAATGTCAAAGACAATATATGTAAGCTTATTTTCTCTCCTAGCTTTCATATAGTTTTGCAGAGCCTGAAAATCAGTCTTGCCTTTTTCATCAATCACTACCACTTCCCCGTCCAAAACCATAGCTCTGCCCGCCGCCCATGTCGATATAGAAGAAGCTATCTCAAAAAACTGTTTTGAAAAATCTTTGCCGTTTCTTGTAATTAGCCTTACATTATTTTCTTCCACAAACGCCATAATCCTGTACCCGTCATATTTGAGTTCAAAAAGCCAGTCGTCGCTTTTGGGTATAGTATCTACTAGCTTGGCCAATTTAACATCAGCTTTGTCGAATGGATTTTTTTTAAAATTGGCGTCCTCATTGTTCTTTATCTGATCCATTGTGCGCCCTGTGGCTATACTTGTCTGATATGAAGAAATGCCATCGCTGTCTTGCGCGTATTCATCTTTTTCTTTTAATAAAATCCAATTTTCTTTATTATCTTTTTCATCAGTCTTTAACCTGACCAATGCCCAATTTCCTTTAAGTCTGCTTCCGTTAAGACGAAATTTTAGCGTTCCGTCTTTTAGCCCTTGATCGACATTGTCATATAGCGGCTCCCAGTATCCTTGATCCCATAGCATTACAGTGCCGCCGCCGTATTGCCCTTTTGGAATCGTGCCTTCAAAATCTTTGTAATCAAGTGGATGATCTTCTACATGAATCGCTAGTCTTTTATCCTGCGGGTTATATGACGGACCTTTGGGAACTGCCCAGCTTAGGAGCACTCCGTTCCATTCAAGTCTAAAATCATAATGATCTCTTCTTGCTATATGGTGCTGTACGACAAAACTAAGGCGATCGGATTGCGTATCTTTTAGCTCGCCTTCAGGTTCAAGCGTTTTTTCAAAATCTCTTTTTTGTTTATATTCTTCTAGTCTTGGCATAATACATCAAAACAATCTTTTCTTAGTATTATTGGCTATTTTTATATAGTTTATCCATAAAAAACAAAACGGCTGTAAAAGAATTACAGCCGTTGATATTATTAATTATTTTTCTTATCCAAAATATTTTACTACATCTTCATAATAAGGTATTGACTGCATTGCGCCTTTTTTGGTAACAGTCAAAGCGCTGGCTTTAGATCCCCATTGCATAGCCTCTACCATTGTTTTGCCTTTGCTTAATTCGGAAGCTAAGCTGCCCAAAAATGTATCGCCTGCTGATGTTGTATCTAGTGCTTTTACTTTTTGTGCTGGTATATATTCTATAACATCTTTTTGCAGCAAAACAGATCCTTTGCTTCCTAAGGTAATAATCAATGTTGTTATGCCAAAGTTTGAAAAAATTTGATAAGCCTTTTTGTAATCTCCTTCATTATTAGGATAAACGCCTGCTAAGATTTCACATTCTGTTTCGTTGAGGACTATTATATCGCAATTAGATAAAATCTTCTTACCTAGCTTTACTGCAGGGGCTGGATTGAGTATAGTAATCAATTCTTTTTGCTTTGCGGTTTTTAAGGTGTATTCCACAATATCCAAAGGTATTTCCAATTGACAAATCACTATATCGCCTTTTTGCGCTGGTTCGAGCGCTTTATCCACCATTTCCTTAGTTATCTTATGGTTAGCTCCTGCGTCAAGAATTATCCTGTTGTCCCCGTTTTCCACAACAATTACGGCAATCCCACTTGCACCTTGGGTTTTTGTGAGAAAGTCCGTATTTACGCCATATCCTATCAGCGCCTGATTGAGTTCTTGCCCAAAAACATCGTTGCCTATACAGCCTACCATAAAAGTTTGAGTACCCATTTTGGCACTTGCCACTGCTTGATTAGCACCCTTGCCGCCCGGATTGGTCATAAAACCATAGCCGCTTATCGTTTCTCCATTTTTAGGCATACGGTCGACATTTATTACTATATCCATATTGACGCTGCCGACTACAAATATCTTACCCATTCTCCACCTCTTTTGTACTTTTATGTTAAGTTTATAGACTTGATGTTTTACTGTCAATTAAAAAATCCGATTTAAATAGTATAAAAACAGATAATTTTTATATTTTGATAAACTTGCTTTTTTTATGCAAAATAATATTAAAATATAAAATAATATAATAATATAAAAATTTTTATAAGGGTATTACCCCTGTTTGTGTTTGAAATAAGTGTGTGTTATAATTACACGGGGAAAATTGGGAATCTATTTTTGGAGAATAAAATATGATCAGAAAAACTAAAATTATCGCTACTATGGGTCCTGCCATAGAAAACGAGGACACTTTGAAACAGCTAATGCTAGCAGGAATGGATGTTGTTCGACTAAACTTCTCCCATGAAACTCACGAAGCACATGCTAGAAGAATAGAAATGATCAAAAAGGTTAGAGATGAACTTAATCTGCCTATCTCCATATTGCTAGATACCAGAGGTCCCGAAATAAGATTAAAAACTTTTGAAAATGGAAAAGTTGTATTAGAAAAAGGTCAGAAGTTTGTGCTTACCACTGATGATATAGTAGGCAATAAAGAGAGAGTAAGCATTACATATAAAAGACTTCCGATGTGCATTAAAGAAGGCACTTCTCTTCTTATTAATGATGGATTGATAGAATTAAGAGTTGATGAAATTGTTAAAAATGATATCATCTGTACTGTTATAGACGGCGGAGTTTTGAGCAACAGCAAAAGCGTTAACATACCCTCTTGCCCTATTGACATGCCTTATCTATCCAAAAAAGACGAAGAAGATATTCTTTTTGGAATTAAACAAGATGTAGATTATATCGCTCTGTCTTTCGTAAGATCCGCAGATGATGTAAAAGAAGTAAGAAATCTTCTTAACCGCAACGGCGGAGAAGAAATAGAATTAATAGCCAAGATAGAAAACCGTCAGGGCGTAGACAATGTAGATGAGATTATAAAATATTCAGACGGAATTATGGTCGCTAGAGGCGATATGGGCGTAGAAATACCTTTTGTTGAACTGCCCGCTATTCAAAAGGACATAATAAAAAAATGTTATCGCGCAGGAAAAAAGGTAATAACCGCCACTCAGATGCTAGAATCCATGATCCATGCACCCAGACCTACAAGAGCTGAAATTTCTGATGTCGCCAATGCAGTATTTGACGGCACAAGTGCAATAATGTTGAGCGGAGAAACTGCAATTGGTGAGTATCCTTTGCAAACAGTAAAAACCATGGCTTCTATCGCACTGTATGCCGAAAACACTATTAATTACAAAAAACGTTTTGCTGCACTTGAAATGGGAATAAAAAGCATTTCGGATGCTGTGTCTCACGCAACCTGCGCTGCTGCTATGGATCTTAACGCGACAGCCATTTTAGTAGTAACTCAAAGCGGTTCTACCGCTAGAATGATAAGCAGTTTCCGTCCTGCACCGCCCATTGTTGCTGTTACTACGAGCAAAAAAGTATTTTATAAGTTAGCACTTAGCTGGGGCGTTGTACCCGCTTTGGGCGTTATGCAAAACAATACTGACTTATTATTTGAACATGCTGTAGATTGCGCCAAAAAAACAGGCGTGGTAAAAAGCGGCGATATAGTAGTAATCACAGCAGGAGTTCCTGTCGGATTCTCAGGTAATACCAATATACTTAAAATTGAGCATGTAAAATAAATTTTAAAAGCACCCTTAAAATAAGGGTGCTTTTTATTAAACAAGACCTTTAAAAATTCTTACTCCGGATTGTTCCATATTTTTAAACGCAAAAACATTCATAAGTTCTGCATTATGCATGGGTGCGTCATAAGTATCCACATATTCCGTAAAGACCAAAACATTACCTGTTTTTCTGATTTCATTGAAATAAGCCCTTAAAGACAGAGCAAATTGCATTACGCATATATCCGTACAGTCGCCCATAATGATATAGTTGTCATAAAGATTGACATCAGCATATTTTAAAAAGTTAAAGATACCGTTAGTGCTATCCTTTTCGATAATCACACCTTTGTGTCGGGCTATATCGGGCACAATCTTTTGTTCTTCTGGAGTATGGCAATGAGGCGGATAGTCCGCAAATTCCAAAGAATCCGGAGTATGCACATCATTGACAAAAAACTTTATCGCGTTGGGCAAATAGTCCAAAGCACCTGCAATACGGTCAATCAATGACTTAATGCGAGGGCTTGCCAATGCTCCCTTTTGGCAAAAGCCGGCGACCATATCCAAAATCACAACAGCACATCTAGAATTATTGTAAGTGCGAGCCATCAAATTAGGCTTGTTCTGATACTCGATTTCCAAACAATTAAGTTCTTTGATTTGCTTTTCTGTCATAGCTTTACCTTACCTTTTATATATAATATGCAAGTTTTATTTTTTGGTCTGGAGCTGATAATACGCACCGCACTTAGCCATAAGTTCGTCATGCGTACCTGCTTCCATAATGCCCTTGTTGCCTATATATAAGATGCAATCGGCTTTTCTTATTGTTGATAATCTGTGAGCTATTATAAAACTGGTACGGCCTTTAAGTATTTTTTCCAAAACTGCTTGAATTTTGGTTTCTGTTTCTGTATCTACAGAGCTTGTCGCCTCATCCAAAATCAATATCTTAGGATCGCAAAGAATAGTACGGGCAAATGACAAAAGCTGTATTTCGCCGCCCGAAAGTCCTGCACCCTTTTCGCCAAATACATGATTATATCCTTCAGGGAAGCGGCGAATAAACTCATCGCAATATGCCATCTTAGCCGCATTGATGCACTCTTCATCTGTAGCATCAGGTCTTGCATATCTTATGTTTTCCATTACGGTTCCGCTAAAGATAAATGAATCTTGCATCATTACGCCGACTTGGCTTCTTAAGGAATGAAGTTTGACGTCATTTATATTATGACCGTCAATCAAAATTCTGCCTTGGTCCGGTTCATAAAAACGGCTCAAAAGATTGACTACGGTTGTTTTTCCTGCACCGGTAGGACCTACTAGTGCTATAGTCTTGCCTGCAGGAACTTCTAGATTAAAGTTTTCCAAAATGTTATTGCCCTTTTCATAAGCAAATGAAACATTTTCAAACTTAACATCGCCTTTTATAGGAGGCAGGTCATAAGCGTCTTCATGGTCGGTTATTGAAGGCGGAGTGTCCAAAGTTTCAAAGATTCTTTCTAGGTTTGAACTTGCAACAGACAACTGCTGTACATAGTTTGATATATTATTCAAAGGTCCAGAAAACATTCCTAAATAGCCGACAAAAGCTACCAAAAGTCCAGGCGATACACTCTGAACACCTTGATAAATAATCAATAAATATGCCAATACATAAATGCTTATTTGTCCAAGGTTCCAAAAGAAGTCCATCGCAGGAAAAAACAATTCGTTAAATCTTGTTACACTGACCCATCCTCTGTTACATTGGTTGTTAAGGTCATTGTAAATATCGCAATTAGTATCAGTTCTGTTAAAGGCCTTGGTAACCTGAATTCCGTTTATGTTTTCTGCTATATAGGCGGTACGGTTGCTTGTTTTGTTCCTGAAATTGCGGTATCTTAAATGAATTTTTGAACGCAAAAAAGTAAGCACAAAAAACAACGGGATTATACATACCGTTACAACCAAAGCAAACCTATAATCCAGCGCATATAAGAAAACAAGAATAAGTATAACCTTTACGCTGTCTGTTATAAATCCTACAACTGTGCTTGCCAAAATGTTGGCCAATTCATCTATATAGCTAGTTACTCTTACCAATATTTTTCCTGCGGGGCGAGAATCAAAATAATCAAAAGATAATTCTTGAAGGTGTCTAAATAATTCGCCTCTTAGATCTCTTATAATCCTATAAGAGTTTTTGGTCATAACTCTCGATTTTATAAAGTTAAATAAAATATCGCTTGTTGCCACCAATGCCCATGCTATTAATATTACAATAGCAAGCGTTACATAGTAAGGTACTCTTGAGGATTTATCTAGAATTTTATCAATTATTATTCTATTAAAATAAGAAGGCAATAACGCAACCGCACCCATTACCATCATAAAGATGGTTATAAGAATAAATGCTTTTTTATAGGGCTTGATATATGACAAAATTCTCAAAATCATTTTGCCATTAAACTTGGCTTCTATCTGTTCATCTTCAAAATATCTGTTGCGTGCCATTATAGTATCTCCTGAAAAGTTGCCTGCTGTTTTTTGAAAATATCAGCATATCTTCCGTTTAGTTTCATCAGTTCTTCATGAGTTCCGCGTTCTACAATTTCGCCATCTTCAAGATAAATTATTTCATCACAGAAATAAACTGATGCCGCTCTATGCGCCGCAATAACCAAAGTCTTTCCTGCGTATTCGGTGTTTAAAGACTGCACTATTTTTCGCTCTGTCTCTAGGTCAAGCGCACTTGTTGCATCATCTAACAACAAAATAGGTGCGTTTTTTAATAAAGCTCTTGCTATTGATACTCTTTGCTTTTGTCCACCTGACAAGCCTACACCTCTTTCGCCCACTATCGTATCGTAGCCTTGAGGAAGTTTGGTTATAAAATCATGGGCTTGGGCTGCCTTGGCTGCTTTTATGACTTCTTCTTGAGGCGCATCCGGATTATAAAATGCTATGTTAGAGTCGATAGTGTTGGAAAACAGGAATACATCCTGCATTACATAGCCAAACTGTCTTCTAACGTCTTCTAGTTTTAGATTTCTCAAATCTGTTCCATTAATCATGACTTCGCCTTGAGTTGTTTCATAAAATCTAGCCATTAGCTTTAACAATGAAGATTTTCCAGAACCTGTTTTGCCCATAATGCCCAGACGTTTTCCGTAAGGCAAATCAAGAGTTATATTTTTGAGTATTGGCTTTTCATCTATGGTTAAGCTTGCATTATCCATTTTAAGATGAGGCTTTTCAGTTATAGGCAGTGCGTCTGGTTTATCTGTGATAACATTGCTGGTATTGATAAATGTAAACAATCTGTTGGCGCAAACCATAGATTGCTGTAATTGTCCAGCATAGTTTGAAATATTAACCAAAGGGTTAGTGATAAGTCCGATATATGATACAAACGAACTAAACTCACCCACGGTAATTTTTCCGTTTATGCCTAAGAATATGGTTATAATGATTGATCCCAAATATGCTATTTGAGAAAATGATGAAAATATAGCGGAGTATCTGCTCCATACTTGAGTATGTTGAAAATACGAATTTTTATAGTTTTCGTTTCGATTATCAAATTTCTTTATTTCTTGTTTTTCTGCGGCATAGGCTTTTACAATTCTTATTCCGTTAATATTTTCTTGGACGCAAGAGTTAAGCTCAATTGAACGGTTTCTTATATTGTTATAAACTCCGCGCATGCTTTTCATATAAATTCTTGATGTAAACGCCATAGCGATGCCGACGCACAAAGGTAAAATTGCAAGCGCCCAGTGAATTCTTGTAATGAATATTGTAGCTACAATAACATTTATAAAACTCTCTAAGCTCAAAGGCAAATAGTGCAAAAACATATCCTTAATCATTACAACATCGGATTGAGCGATACTCAAAAGCTCGCCGCTTGTATAACGACTAAGAACTGAAGAATTTTGCGTAATAATTTTTCTAAATGCTACATTTCTCAAATCCTTTTCGCAATCCACTGCTCTGCTATGACCAAGATTCCATCTGATATAATGTGATATATGTCTATAAAAAACCAAAATAGCATATAAACATATAAGCACTATTAAGGTTTTTGTGATATTTGCTGACAAATCTGGTCCGACTATCTTTTGAATAAGCGGCAAAAATATACTAGATGATTGCTTTTCGGACGCCTTGCCCAACACAGGCATAATAACTGCATCCAGCATAAGCTGAATGACCTGAGGCATTAATTGAGAAACTAAAATCCAGGAACAACCTAATAAACAGCAGAAGACAAAAACAAACCAGTGTTTTTTAAAATAACCCCACGCCTGCCAAAACGCATTCATTAAAAACCCTTTTTTCTCCTTAGTAAATGTTAAGGATATAATAACATATTAAATTTAAAAGTAAACAATTTTAACAATGTGTTTGATAATTAAATTTACTGTTTCTAATATGTAAATTCTGGAACTTTTTTATGTGACTATTAAACATAAGCATAAATTGACTTTATAATATTGCTAATATATAATGGTTATGCTAATATAATGAATAATTTGGATTTCACAAAAAAATTAATACGTCTTAGAATAGCTACAAGAAGAATTTGTTCTTTAGAGGACAAAGAAAAAAAGCTTATCTCATTAAAAACAAAAATTTTGTTTTTGTTGTATCTGTATGGAGAAATGACTCCCAATCAGATAATTGATATATTAAAGATAAGCAAGCCCAATCTCACCGTTTTGGGACATCAGCTTCAAGAGGAAAAATTAATTCAAAAAACCTCGCTTGCGGATAAGCGAAACATTATCTACAAAATCACGGATGAGGGAAAATTGAATATGGAAGCCAAATTAGATAAAATTAGTGTTACTACTAATGATAAAAAAGTTTTAGATGCAATTGACACAGTATTAGATTTTCTTGAAAACATTCAATAGTTTTCCCTACAAAAAAATTAATGCTTTGACCTTTATTATGTTTTGCGGCATATAAAATAGTAATAACATTTTTGGACATATAATTTATGAGTAAAATAAAGATGGATCTAGAAGCGGCGTTAAGAAACGACCCTGCCGCAAAGAGCAAATTGGAAGTAATATTAACCTATTCAGGCTTTCATGCTGTTTTGGCATACCGAATAGCGCATTTTGTTTATAAAAGACTAAAGCTAAGACTGCTTGCTCGAATAATAAGCCAGATCGCAAGATTTTTTACGGGCATAGAAATTCATCCTGCGGCAGAAATTGAAGGTGGGCTTTTTATTGATCATGGCAGCGGTGTGGTTATAGGCGAAACTACTGAGATAGGAAAAAACTGTACATTATATCAAGGCGTTACCTTGGGCGGAACTGGAAAAGACACAGGAAAACGTCACCCTACCTTGAAAGACAATGTTATGGTAAGTGCGGGTGCAAAAGTGCTTGGTCCTATCACTATTGGGGAAGGCAGCAAAATAGGTGCAGGCAGCGTTGTTTTGATAAATGTTCCATCTAACAGTACAGTTGTAGGAATTCCTGGACGCGTAGTTAGAAGATATGGAAAAAAGACCAACGAACTTGATCAGACATTCCCCGATCCCTTATTAGAAGAATTTGCAAGGCTGTCTAATGAAATAGAAGCTTTGCACAAAAAAATAGAAATCTTAGAAAGTAAAGGTAAAGATAATGCTCAAATTGTATAACACAATGACCAGACAAAAGGAAGAATTTAAGTCGATAGTAGATGGACAAGTGAGTATGTACTCTTGCGGTCCTACTGTATATAATTTTGCACATATAGGCAATATGCGGACTTATATCTTTGTGGACACATTAAGACGAGTACTAAAGCACAACGGCTATAAGCTAAACGGGGTTATGAACATAACAGATGTCGGACATCTTGAGTCTGACAGCGATACAGGCGAAGACAAAATGGAAGCTTCTGCTAAGCGTGAAAATCGTTCGCCTTACGAAATAGCAGATTTTTATACAAAGGCTTTCTTTGAAGACCTAGAAAAGCTTAATATTCAAAAGCCCGAACATATTCCTAAAGCTACTGATTATATAAAAGAAATGATTGAATTTGTTCAGGGTTTGATGCAAAAAGGCTACGCCTATGAAACTTCGGATGGAATATATTTTGATATATCCAAGTTTGAAGATTATGGCAAGCTTAGCAGAATTAATCTTGAAGAACAGATCGCTGGGGCAAGAGTAGAAGTCAATGAAGAAAAACGCAATCCTTATGACTTTGCGCTATGGAAAAAAGCACCAAAAGAACATATCATGCAATGGCAAAGTCCGTGGGGAATGGGCTATCCTGGCTGGCATATAGAATGCTCTGCATTGGGCAGGAAATTTTTAGGAGATGTTTTTGATATACACACTGGCGGCGTGGACCATATTCCTATTCATCATGAAAATGAAATTGCGCAAACCGAAGCACTAAACGGCAAGCCCGCAGTTAACTACTGGATGCATAGCGAGTTTATGATGGTCAATAACGGCAAGATGTCAAAATCATTGGGCAACACTTATACCATATCTGACTTACAAAAAATGGGCTACGATCCTATGGATTTTAGATATTTTTGCCTAAACACTCATTATAGAAAAAAGCTCAACTTTACTTTTGAAGGACTTGACGGTGCTAAGGTCGCAAGAAAAAGACTTATAGATCAAATTAATGCTCATAGACTGTCTCAAGATAATGAAGTTGACTTGACACAATACTACAATCAATTTGATGATGCCGTTAACGATGACCTTAATATTCCTCTTGCTTTGGGCGTATTATGGACAGCATTAAAAGAACAAAAGAGCAAAAAAATATATGAATTTTCATTATATGCGGACAAGGTATTGGGTCTAAAAATAGAACAAAGTGTTTTGGCACTCAATCAAGAAAATCAAGAACAAAGCGATATACCTAAAGAAATAGAAGATTTAGCTCAAAAAAGACTAGAAGCAAAAAAAGCCAAAAATTACGCCTTGGCAGATGAGTTAAGAAATCAAATATCTCAGCGAGGTTACACTATAATTGATATTTCTCAAGGCTACAAAATAACTAAGAACTAAATAAAAGCCCTTAAATAAAATATTTAAGGGCTATTTTATTATAACATACTAAAACTCTGCAAATAAAAAAGCATTAATCTATTAAGACTAATGCTTTTATTTATTCAAGTTTTAAAGATTAAGCGTAAACCTTCATAGCTTTGTCATAAGCTGCTTTAACAACAGTCATATATCCAACGAAGCCAGTTAAAGTAGCGCCTGTGTTTACATCTCCGATATAGATTTTGTTATCGTTATCGCGAGTAATGCCTTCCAAATCAGCTGATGTATAATTAACGCCATTTTCTTTTACATAGTTTTCCATAGCTTCCATGTTAGCTTTCCAGCCCATTCCATTGCTACCTGCAGGCCAGTAGTTGCTGGTTGATTTGAACAATGAGGTGTAAGAGTTATTAGCACCATCATATTCATCTACAAAATTATCTCCAAATTTCTTAAGGATCTTGAAGTTGCCATTCTTAGCTGCTTCATAATAATATTTTACTAGATCCTTATTGCCCATCATATCTTCAACAAGGTTATCAATTTCTCCACCTATTTCAGCATATACAGGAGTAGCATGGTTACCTGAACCATTTACAGCGGTTGCTTCAAATTTCTTATCTCCAATTCTGATATACTTTGCAAAAGTAGCTTCACCGTCAGTGCTTGTAACAGTATCAGTAATTGCTGAGTTTTGTCCACCTTGTTTGGTCCATCTATCAGTTAAGAGGACTTCATCCAACTTAATAGCTGATACTTTGCCTTCTTTGTTTACTGTTATATCAACAACAACAAAGTAATATGATCCTTCAGCATTAACCAAATCATAAGCTGTTGCTGAGCTTGTTGCAGGTTTTCCGCAACCGAAAACGCTTGCGAATAGTCCAACTGACATAACTAAAGTCAGCATAGAAATCAAAAACTTTTTCATTATTTTTATTCTCCTTAAAAAAATTTTTATCTTATTAGATTTTTTGCCTTGAAAATTTTGTCACTCAAAATATAACACACAGCCTATCCTTTGTAAAGTAAATTGATTATGCATTATCAATCGGAATTATTGTTAAATATTATATATTACTAGTTTTGCTTTATGTGATAATTTTATGTAAAAAAACAGTAAA
>DATCJR010000090.1 GCA_036562685.1 Clostridia bacterium
AACAGTCTTTCCTGTGCTGCGCTTAGAAAGTTCAGTCGCAAGCTTCACTCTTTGAGCTTCGCCGCCTGAAAGCGTCGTAGCAGGCTGTCCCAGTCTTATATATCCAAGTCCGACTTCATACAAAGTCTTGATTTTGTTATATATAGATTGCTGGTTTTCAAAGAAAATCATTGCTTCTTCTACGGTCATATTCAGCACTTCTGAAATGTTTTTGCCCTTATATTTTACCTGCAAGGTTTCTCTATTATATCTTTGACCTTTGCAGACTTCGCAGGGAATATAGACATCAGGCAAAAAGTGCATTTCTATCTTTTTTATACCATCGCCTTCGCACGCTTCGCAACGTCCGCCTTTTATATTAAAGCTGAATCGTCCAGACTTATAGCCACGTTCTTGTGCGTCAGGCGTAGCCGCAAACAAATCGCGTATCATAGTAAACACGCCGGTATATGTCGCAGGATTGCTTCTAGGTGTGCGTCCTATGGGGCTTTGGTCAATGTCTATTACCTTGTCTAGATATTCCAGCCCAAACACGCCATCGCAGTTGGCAAGCACTTTTTTGCTTCCATTGAGCGTGTTGGCTAGTGCGGGATATAATGTATAATTAATAAGCGAACTCTTGCCGCTGCCGGATACGCCTGTGATAGCTGTCATAACGCCAAGCGGAATAGAAACATCAACGTTTTTAAGGTTGTTTTCTCTTGCCCCTTTTATCGTTAAGAATTTGTCGCTTACAGGTCTTCTCTTTTCAGGAATTGCTATTGTCTTTTTGCCGCTTAGGTACATTCCTGTAATAGATTCCGGGCAATTCATTATATCCTGCAGGCTTCCTTGTGCAACCAGTCTTCCGCCATGCTCGCCTGCGCCCGGACCGATATCTACTATATAATCAGCTTCTCTCATAGTTTCTTCATCGTGTTCTACCACTATCAAAGAGTTACCGAGATCTCTTAGTTTTTTCAAAGCTCCAAGCAGCTTACCATTGTCTCGCTGATGAAGTCCGATGCTAGGCTCATCCAAAATATAAAGCACGCCCATAAGTCCGCTGCCTATCTGGGTCGCAAGTCTAATTCTTTGAGCCTCGCCGCCAGAAAGAGTGCCTGCGTTTCTGAATAATGTAAGATAGTTAAGACCTACATTAATCAAAAATCCAAGCCTTGCTTTTATCTCGGTAATTATCGGCTCAGCTATAATTTTATTATTGCCTTCTAAGCTAAGCTTATCAAAAAAGCTATAAGTCTTTTCAATAGGCAGTTCACATAACTCAAAAATATTAAGTCCGCCTACCGTTACGCTCAAAGCCTCTTTTTTGAGTCTTTTTCCATGACAGGTAGGACAAGGACTGGTCCGCATATATTTTTCTATCTCGTATTTTATATATTCTGAACTTGTCTCTTTATATCTTCTTTCTAGATTATTGATTACACCTTCAAAGGCTGCTTCATACTTGCTGCTAAATGAACCCGAAGAATAGCTTAATTCAAGTTTCTCTCCTTTTGTTCCATATAAAAGGATATCCTGAACTTCGGGTGAGAGCTGTTCAAAAGGAGTATCTAGACTGAAATTATACTTTTTGGATAACGCCTTAAAATACATCTGCATGTGATTGTTTGTGTCAAGATTCCAGCCATTGACAGACAGCGCCCCTTGATTAATAGACAAAGAAGGATTTTGTATAACCAAAGACGGATCTAATTCGCTCTTGAATCCAAGCCCGGTACAATCAGGACATGCGCCCCAAGGGCTGTTAAAGCTGAACAATCTGGGCTCTACTTCTTCTATGTTTATACCGCAGTCCACACAAGCATAGGTATCAGAAAACAATGTTTCCTTGCCTTCATTGTCAATAATAACAAGCCCTTCGGATAATTTGAGTGCGTTTTCTACGCTTTCGGTAAGTCTTTTTACAATATCGTTTCGTATAACCAGTCTGTCCACTACTACACTTATGTTATGTCGTATATTTTTGTCCAGTTTAATTTCTTCGTCCAAAGAATAAATATTGCCGTCAACTTTTACTCTTACATAGCCGCTATGGCGCAATGAATCAAACATCTTGGAATACTCGCCTTTTTTTCCTCTGATCACAGGCGACTCAATCAAGATCCTAGTATCCTCTCCCATAGCCATAATGCGGTCAACTATCTGGTCTATGGTCTGGCGTGTAATTTCTTTTCCGCAGTTAGGACAGTGTACAGTACCTATCCTAGCATAAAGAAGTCTAAGATAATCATAAATTTCGGTAACCGTTCCTACTGTAGAACGAGGATTTTTTGAAGTGGTTTTTTGGTCAATGCTGATAGCAGGCGAAAGCCCTTCGATAGACTCAACATCGGGCTTATTCATCTGCCCCAAAAACTGTCTTGCATAAGAAGACAAACTCTCTACATATCGGCGTTGTCCTTCGGCAAAAATGGTATCAAAAGCAAGCGTGCTTTTGCCGCTGCCTGAAATACCAGTAAACACTACCAGTTTGTTTCTAGGAATAGTAAGATCCAAATTTTTTAGATTGTTTTCTTTTGCGCCTTTTATAATAATGCTGTTTTGCTTGTCCAAATTCATTTTCTTAGCCTTTTTCTTAATTTTGCTATTTCATCTCTGATAAGTATAGCCTGTTCAAAATCCAGGTTCTTACTTGCCAAATCCATCATTACTTTTAGTTTTTCAAGTTCTTTTGGAATATCTTCCGTCTTGATATTAGCTGTCGGATCAGCTTTTTTGGTTATTTCCAAAGTATTGGTTATCTCTTTTATTATCGTTTTGGGAGTAATATGATGTTCTTGGTTGTATTCTATCTGCTTTTTGCGGCGGCGGGCAGTTTCGTCCATAGCCCTTTTCATAGAATCCGTAATATTATCCGCATATAGTATTACCCTGCCTTCGGCGTTTCTTGCCGCTCGACCTACTGTCTGAATTATAGAACGGTCGCTTCGCAAAAAACCTTCTTTGTCGGCGTCCAAAATAGCCACAAGCGCGACTTCGGGCATATCCAGTCCTTCTCTTAAAAGGTTAATACCTACCAAAACATCAAAATCGCCCTTTCTTAATGCGCTTATTATTTCTATACGCTCCAAAGTATCTATTTCGCTGTGCAGATAACGCGCCTTGATTCCAAAATTAATAAGATAATCGGTCAAGTTTTCGGCTGTCTTTTTGGTAAGCGTAGTAACAAGCACTCTATAATTTTTTGCAATTGTTTTTTTGATCTCGGTGATAAGGTCGTCAATTTGACCTTTTATCGGTCTTACTTCAATTTCAGGATCTACCAGTCCTGTCGGTCTTATAAGCTGTTCTACTACCTGATCTGCTATGCTCAATTCATATTCAGCCGGTGTTGCCGAAATATATATCACTTGACCTATGCGGTCATTAAATTCTTTAAAGTTAAGCGGTCTGTTATCATAAGCAGAAGGCAGTCTAAACCCGTATTCTACAAGATTGGTCTTTCTTGCAATATCGCCATGATACATCCCTCTTATCTGCGGAACTGACATATGCGATTCGTCGATAAATAAAATAAAATCTTTAGGAAAGTAATCAAGCAATGTAAAAGGCGGCTGCCCGGGATTGCGCCCGTCAAAATACCTCGAATAGTTTTCAATACCGTTGCAATAGCCCATTTCTCTCAGCATTTCGAGGTCATAATTTACCCTTTCTTTTATTCTTTGAGCTTCTATCAGCTTGCCTTTTTGTTTGAATGCCTCTTCCTGTATTTCCTTGTCTCGCTCTATTCTTCTTAAAGCGTCTTCTAACTTTTGCTGTTCAACGGCATAATGCGATGCAGGAAAAATCGCCACGTGCTTCAATTCTGCCAAGACCTTGCCAGTCAAGCCTTCTATTTCATAGATTTTATCGATCTCCGAACCAAAAAACTCAACTCTGATCGCGGTTTCCGAAGCACTGGCAGGGAAAATATCAACTGTATCTCCGCGTACTCTAAAATTAGTACGCACAAATTCCATATCGTTACGTTTATAATTGATGTCAATTAATCTTCTTATTAATTTATCTCTGTCTAACTTGTCGCCGGGGCGCAATGAGATAGACAGATTATAATATTCTTCAGGCGCACCCAAACCATATATACACGAAACAGACGCGACTACAATTGTATCCCGTCTTTCATACAATGAACATGTCGCAGAGTGTCTTAACTTATCAATCTCGTCATTAATTGACATATCCTTTTCAATATAAGTGTCTGATGAAGGGATATATGCTTCCGGTTGATAATAATCATAATAGCTTACAAAAAATTCAACACGGTTTTTTGGGAAGAACTCTCTCAGCTCATTGCATAGCTGCGCAGCCAAGATTTTGTTATGAGCAATGACAAGTGCTGGACGATTGAGATTGGCGATGATATTAGCCATAGTAAAAGTTTTGCCGCTGCCCGTAACCCCTAACAAAACTTGACTTTTAAGTCCGTTTTCTATTCCTTCGGTAAGTTTTCGGATAGCGGCAGGCTGATCACCTGTCGGCGAAAATTTAGATACCAATTCAAAACGATGTTGTTCCATGTATCTCCTGTTAACTTTTCTAGCTAAGCCATGCTTTTAATATCATTGAGACCAAAAAGCTCAGAACAGCCAAAGCAACAGTTCTTGCAATAATCAAGTAAATGCTCTTACGCTTGTCTTTTTCATCACGCAAAAAGTTCTTGCCCTTGTCTAACATATCAATTACAAAAACTTCTTGATCCGAATCTTTAGCGGTCGTCAAATTAAAATATTGGGCATATTCTAGCACATATAATATATCTTTTATATCTTCTTTTTTAATAGGCTTGTCTTTAACAAAAAACTTGCCTACTTCAGCTTCTTCATAATTGGTTTCTTTTTTCAAAAATTTTATGTACTTTCTTGGATTGATTTTTGAATATATCTCATCAATCTTAAGAAGTGCGCTGTCGCGTCCTTGCATCGCTTCATATATTGCACGCATTACAATACGTTCTCTAAAATTGATTGTAGCCATCTTCTTTCGTCCTCACCCTAAAATATTAATTCAAAAAGTTTTATAATTGCTTGACCTACAATTGTTCCAAGCATAGCAGCAAAAAACACTCCAAGTCCAGATAATAAGCCTTTTTTAACTTTTTGAATTTGCTTTTTTACTGCAGCTTCCTGTTCTTCCAAATAGATTCTTCCAGCAGGTAAAACCGTAAGGCAGACATTTTCTATGTCCGAATATTTTACGGCAACCATTTGCTCTTTTTGCAAAAACTTAATTGAAGCCGCAAGACCTTCGTTATCACATTGAAAAGGTAAGGCGCTCTTTAGTTCGCTCAGCTTAATTATTATGTATTCTTCACCACTTACCATGCTGCCAATCTTTTTTAATACTAGTTTTGTCTGCTTATCCAACATAATATGCTCCTACAAAAAACCGTCTAATAGACAGCGTATTTACATTATTATATCACAAAAGCAGACGGGTCTAAAATTATTTTGTCTGATTGAGCATGCTAAAATGTGTTACTATTTTTGGCAAGAGGG
>DATCJR010000091.1 GCA_036562685.1 Clostridia bacterium
TTTTCTATTATGATAAATTAGAAGATGGTTATAAAATGGTCGGTAATGCCGTTCCAGTTAAAATGGCTTATATTATAGCAACTTCAATAAAAGAACAAATAGAAAATGCTGAAAGACTTTCAGACAATATATTAAAACAAGATATTGCTATCTAAAATAGCCATTAAAAAAAGACGGTTTTTAAAAAACCGTCTTTTTTCTTCGTAATCAGCAGGTCAGGGGTTCGAATCCCCTCATCAGCTCCAAAAAAAGCCGTTTTTATCTAGCATTCTAGTAAAAACGGCTATTTTTTTATATCTCATTGTCAATCTTTTAATAATCAATCACATTATAACCAACTGATTTTTTGATTTTTTCTTAAAAAGTGACAACTATCATAATACTCGTTTTTGGAATTAAATGAATTTATAGCTGTTTTAAAGTCAAAAAGAATTTTAGGCCATAAAAGGCACCTTTAAAGTATTAAAAATATCTAAATCATAACACAAAAAACAGATTTTTAGAGTTTAATCAATAAAGCAAAATTAAAATTACATTAAAAATTTTTATTGCTATTGAAGTACCGATTTTTGCATGTTATAATTAATATATGATACTAAGGATATTATGGAAAATTACAAAAGCGATTCTAGAAGGGCTTGCAAAAATCATTTCTTATATGATTTTTAAGCTATATTTATGGATTCCGCTTTTGTTTGCCTTAATATTTACAGTATGTTCTGCTGCCGGGCTGTTTGCTTTTCAAAAATACATGCCTCATTTTATCGTGCTGGTATCTGGCGGCGTAATTTTGAGCTTTTTGCTTTGCCTAAAAAAGTTATTTAATCCTAAGCCCAAAAAATCTAAAAAAGAACTTAAAAACCAAGAATCAGAACCTCAAAAGAAGAAAAGATGGTCTATCTTTCATAAACCCCAAAAACGCACTAATTTAGAATATGATCAGGTTTATGACGAATACGTTGAATCGCCTAAGCCTCAAAATGTCAAACCAAAATATGTAGATTATAAGCAGCAAAAAAAGCATCCCGAATTTGACGATATGCCTTATGTAAGCCCTAAGGACATTCAACAAAGACGACAAAAACGCAACGCAGAGTGGTTTAATACCACTTATGAAGTCGTGCCAGAGATAAAAGAAACACTAAATATTCCTGATCTAAAATCATATAGTAGCAATAATTATGATGTGGCGGTTGAAGAACCTGCCAAGCTGTACCGCACTCGAAAAGATCCTTCGCTTTTTATCGCAGAATATCCAGATAGATTAGAATATTATCGAAAAACCCCTAACGGCATGGTGCTCGTAAGCGTAGAAGAAAACGCTCTCAATTATCAAAGAAATTAACTGTATTTTTGCTCAAACGATAGAATATATTTAAACTATCCATATTTCCAATCCGTCGCGTTTTTTGCGGCAAAGGAGCAAATTTGGTGGAAAACAAATATCGTCTATCAAAAGAAGAAAACCTGGCTTTGGCAAAAAACTTAGTTACAAAAAGCATTTATTCAAGCGCGAGATTAGAAGGCATCAATATTTCGCTTGCAGAAACAAAAGCCATTTTGGACGGTATCGATGTTACAAGAATCAGCAAAAGCAGTGTTGCGCTTATCAACGACCTAAAAACAGCATGGGACTACACACTAGACAATATTGATACTCAAATCAATCTTGAACTGTTATGTACAATCAATTCTTTGGTGCTAAAATCTATTGAAGATTTTTGCGTCGGAACTTTAAGAGAAACAGAAATGGAAGTAAGCGGAAAAAATATTTTACCGCCGCCTAACAAAGATAAAGTAATATCAGACCTAGAAAAAATTCTTAATAACGGCACCAAAACCCAGCAGGCAATAGAGTGCTTTTTATACGGATGCAGTAATCAATTGTTTTCTTTAGGAAACAAAAGAACATTTATGATAGTATCCAATATGATATTGATACAAGACGGTGCTGGATTGATGATTGTAGATGACAAAGACCTTATTGATTTTAATCTTAAATTGCTATATTTCTATAATACAGCTAAAAGCCAGCCGTTAAAAGATCTGCTGTATAACAACTGCATAATAGATAAATAAATGCCCTGGATAAAATTTCCCAGGGCTTGTTTTTATTCGTTTCGAGGTAATTTTGACAGGTCGTAAGGAGTTTCTTGATATACCGCGTAATTGAGCCAGTTGTTAAACAACAGCATAGAATGGCTTCTCCATGTCATAGGCGGTATTTTGCCTACTTCATCATTTATATAATAATGTTTGGGTATATCAATATTGAGTCCTTTTCCAATATCTCTCATGTATTCATTGTGAAGTGTATCTGCATCATATTCACTATGGCCTGTAACATAAATATGTCTTAAATTTTTGGACGCTACTATATACACGCCAGCTTCATCAGATTCGGACAATATCTCCAATGAAGGATGTTTCAATATATCTTCACGCCTTACTTCTGTATTTCTTGAATGCGGAGCCAAAAAGATATCGTCAAATCCTCTTACTATGGGATTGAGCTTAGAATTAAGAGTGTGCTTAAACACTCCGCTAATTTTTTTGGGCAAAGGATATTTTGGAATGCCATAATGATAATAAAGTCCAGCTTGAGCAGCCCAACATATATATAATGTTGAAAAAACGTTGGTGTCAGCCCATTTTATAATTTCGGTAAGTTCATCCCAATACGTTACATTGGAAAAATCCATGGTTTCCACAGGAGCGCCTGTTATAACTAGACCGTCAAATTTTTCGTCTTTTATCTGACTGAATGTTTTATAAAATTGCTCTAGATGAGACATTGCAGTGTGCTTGCTGTCGTAGCTTTCTGTTCTAAGCAGCACAACATCAACTTGAAGAGGTGAATTTGAAATCAATCTCAAAAGCTGATTTTCGGTTACTTCCTTTACAGGCATTAGGTTAAGAATAATAACTTTTAGCGGACGAATATCTTGTGAAGTCGCCCGTTCTTGCGTCATAACGAATATGTTTTCTTTTTGCAGTGCTTTGACCGCAGGCAATTCTCCCGTAACATTAACCGGCATATCTTAAACCAACCTCTTATTTTTTAGCATTTTTTATTTTATATATAATAAGTGAATAAAGATTTTTTGTCAATTGTTCAAAAAAACACAATTAGGAATATAAAAAAATTCGTCTGCATCAGTTCTGGATGCAGACGGAGCAAAAAATTTTAGTATATGTTGTGGTTTTAGGAGGTTATAAGCGTCGATTTTTTGTTTCGTTTATTCTTGCATTATAATCTTCTTCTTCAATATAGTTGCCCCAGATATCTCTTACATATTTTTTTGCTTTATAATCAACTATTTTGCTTCCATCTGTCGAGCTTACTACATTGGTAGGAGTAGTTGCATGTGCTATAGGTCTTTTAGAATGAGCCATAAGCTGTGCTTCAAGTTTTTGTTTGTTGCGCAAAGCTCTGCTCATAACAGCAACAAGTAAGAATATGAACAATAAGCCTGCCGCTGTCAACATAGTATAAACATTGTTCTTTAATAATGTGGGTATAAAACCAAAATGAGTAAAGTAAAATGCTTTGCTTATCATATCAGAAGTAACTATTTCATAATAATAAAAATATGTCTGAGCAACATAGAACAATCCTGCAAAAACTCCTCCGAACAAAATCAATTCGGTTATGAACTTTTTGAAGTTGCGTTTTACAGGCAATGTCTTAATAATTATTGTGATAAGCAAGCCGCCTGCTGCAGCCAATGCATACGGTGTCCAGAAAGGAAGTTTAGCGAATATGGGCAAAGTCCATCCTGCCCACTTGACTGCAAATATTGCCATTGGAACAATGGGTACGCTCATCGCAACCGCAATTCCAAAGAATGATATTATACCTAATATAATTTTTAATAACCATTTTAACAATTTCATGATGTTACCTGCCTTTGTTACAGTATAAATATACTATATCCCTAAAAAAAAAGCATTAACATCATATTAAAAAAAGATTAAAATTACATTAAAATTCATCTTTCGGCTGGACAATTTCGGGCTTAGGTACTTTTTTGTGCGACTTTCCCAATTTTTGTCTTAGCCGTTTTAAAAACAGACGCCATCTTGCAATTAAACCTTGATTAACCAGCTTATTATCCCCTTTTATTATGGGCGGAGGTAATTCCTTTATTTTCCCGTCTTCAATTTTACCTAATCTGTCTATGCCTGCTATAGAACAAAGCTCTTTTTGGCATACTGACAGGATCACTCCATAACCTAAGCTTTTGAGTCCATATACCGCTCTTTCTAGATATGGCTTTATTTCTTCATTTAAAAAACTATCTGCATCAATAATAATTATTTTTTTTGAGGTGGTGGACTGTGCGACAATGTTTAACAAAGCAGCCTGATAAGATGTTAGATTTTTTAGTTTAACATTAGCGTAATTTTTTAGTCCAAATCTTGTAAGTCTGTCTTTTATAATTACAAGCCTTTGAGCGCGCGGCAACTCAAGATGCGAAAATTTGTATTCAAGATATTCGGTAACGTCAAAAGTCCCAAACAAAACGCTGGTGCGTAAAATATATCGGTCTGAATTACTCAAAATAATATCAGACAATACCGTATCATCTTCTATCAGCAACACAATGTCTTTTTTTTGGGTTGCAATGATTTTTAAAAAAAGCCGTTTTAACGGAACGTTTTCTCCCAACAATGCCATTGCTTCGCCTTGATTAATTTTAAGACTGACGTTATCCAAAAAAACTTCATCACCTCTTTTTAAAGTTATACTGCCTGTTAATTCTTGAGTCATAATCCCTAACCAACCTTTTGAATTCTTTGAGGTCAATATATGAATTATGTCCACAGAATTTAGCTCTATACTAAAAAACTTAAAAGTTTCCCTTAAAAAGACCTTTTATACATCGCCAAAAAGGTGCAAAAAAACAGAATAATTTCAAAAGGTCTATTCATACTAAAGGTATGATAATGATAAACGGCGGACAAAGACTTGAAGGAGATGTTATTATCAGCGGCAGCAAGAATGCAACTCTTGCTATCATTGCTGCTGCCTGCTTATGCGATTCGCCTGTAGAATTGCACAATGTTCCTTTGATCGAAGATATTTTTGATATGCGTGAGATACTGTATTCTATGGGATGTCGTACTCACTTAGACGCCCATGGAGTAATGGTCATAGAACCAAACACCCTAAACAGCTGTTTCGCAACTCATCCCAAAATGCACAGCATAAGAGCAGCAAGCTATTTTATGGGAATGCTTATAGGCAGATTCGGAATGGGCTGCGTAAGCATGCCGGGCGGCTGCAAAATCGGCTCACGCCCTATCAACTACCATTTAGACGGTTTTGAAGCTTTGGGCGTAAAATGCCGTATGGTTGAAGATAAAATATTTCTCAATAGCTATGGAGAACTATCAGGCGGCGATATTACTCTGCCCTACCCGTCTGTGGGGGCAACGGTCAATCTGATGATTGCTGCTGTGCGGGCAAAAGGCAAAACAGTAATCAAAAATGCCGCAACCGAACCAAATGTAATTGATGCGGCTAATTTTTTGATTTCGATAGGTGCAGACATTCAAGGTGTGGGTACTCCTACTATAACTATAAACGGAGTGTCAAGGCTTGTTCAAATCACACCTTACACAATTTCGCCAGACCATATAGAAGCAGGCACATTTTTGATATATTGCTGTATTTGCGGCGGAGATCTGGTATTAAAAAACGCAAAAGCAGATGACCTTACCAAAGTGATCGCTGTTTTAAAGGAAATGGGCGCGAAAATCGCTTATGAGCATAATATAATAAAAATATCTGTAGATCGCAGGCTAAAATCCGCACATATCACTACAGGACCGCATCCCGAATTTCCTACTGATTTGCAGCAGCTTATGCTCAGTCTTATGGCGATCTGTAATGGAGTAAGCACAATAACAGAAACAGTATTTGAAAACAGATTCAGACAAGTAGAAGAACTCAATCTAATGGGTGCCAAAATCAATATTCAAGGCAATACTGCCGTAATAGAAGGAGTTGAAAAGCTAGAACCGTCCAAGCTCGCGGCAAGCGATCTTAGAGGAGGTGCTGCCTTGATAGGTGCGGCACTTAGCGCTCGCGGTGTATCAATAATCAGCGGAGATAATTATATCAGCCGCGGATATCAGGATATTGTAGGCAAGCTGTCTAATATTAACGCGGTAATAGACTATTACGGATAATAGATTTTTAAACTTGAGAGATTGTCAAGTCTCCGTCATGTTTGGCAATAATAAGTTTTTTAGGCAAACGTTGCTGAAGTTCCTGACGATGAGAAATCAAGCCGATAATAAAATTACCTTTCAATTTGTCAAGAGTATCCATTACAGTATCAATAAGATCAGAATCCAATGTTCCAAATCCTTCGTCAATAAATAAAAACTCAACCGCCGCCGCTCCAGCACGTCTAGAAAGTGCGCGAGAAATAGCGATTGCCAAAGACAGCGAAACCAAAAATTTCTCGCCGCCTGACACTGTGCTTACATTGCGGTATTGACCGCTGTTGAGATAGTCTTTGATATAAAAACCGTTATCATATTCTAATTCGAACTGTCCCATAGTCAATTTGTTGAGATATTCGCTAGCTGTATATGTGAATTCATATATATACTCCTGAGCCATAAACTCCATAAGTTTATTACTTTGGGTAAGCTTATGGAGTTCCTTGACCAAGTCAAGCCTTTTTTGAGTTTTGGTAAGCTCTTTTTGTGTATGATTATATTTGATTAAATCGTTTTTTAGTCGTTCTATTTCTCCGGTCAACGCACCAATTTTTTGTGTATATTCTCTCTCTAGCTTCGTGTGATCATCTAATTTTTGCTTTTCAGCATGTAACTGATCTTGATTTACTTCTTTTGAATTAAGTTTGGAAATCTCACGAATCAAGCTTTCCAGCTTAATCTGAGCTTTTTCTAATTCAGACTTTTCTTGTGTCAACGCTCTTTCGGCTGCTCTTTCTGTTTCTATTATTTTCTTGATTTTTTCATCAAGTTCTTTATAGACTATTTCAGAAGACTTTAGCGCTGTATGCAGGCTGTCAAAAGAACCCAAAATTTCTTTTAGAGTGCTTTCTAATTCATTGATCTGTTCTTTTAAGTCTTTTCCCTCTTGCTCAATAGTTTTTAAGGTAAGTTTTAAAACATCTAAGGTTTTGGTCATCTCTTGTTTTTTGGTTTTTCCCTTATTTAGCTGATCTGTTAGCTTTATGCATTTTTCTTTAACTTCACTAAAAATATCATTAATTTTGGAACAGTCATAGTCAAAACTATTTAGTTCTTCTTGTATTGTTTTTTCTTTTATTTTATTTTCTTCAAGTTCTTTTTCTAGGGTGCTGATTTTTTGAGCGTTGGCAGCAACTGTGGCGTTTATGTCAAAAAGCCCTTTTTCAAAAAAATCTATCTGCTTTTTTATGTCGTCTATGTTTTGGTTGTTTTCATTATCTTGCTGTAACTGCGTAATTATATTGTTGCATACCGGGCAATGATCGCCGATACTCACTCGACTTTTTAACAGCGATGCAGCATTATGCATTGAAATATGCTCATATTGCTCTTTTTTCTCGTCTAAATCTTTTTTGCATTGCTGCTGCTCTTTTAAACTCTTAGCCTGTATGGCAACAAGCGCATCCAACTCTTGCTGTTTCGATTGAATATTTTCTATAACTTCTTTTAACTGCTTGGACAAGTCCTTAAATTTTTCTGTTTTTTTAGAAAAAGCACTGTATTCTTCTGTAATTTTTACAGGCAGGTTATCATCAAATTCAAGAGTAATTTTTGCGGACTGCTCCAATAATTTTAACTGCTCTTGTATTAAAATGGAAATATCATTTTGCGCTTTTTCTGTGTTTTCTAATTCTTGTGTATAACTTTTTATATCAGCACTAATTTTTTTGTATTCTTCGGCCTTTTTTTGCTTTTTTTCTATTAAGATCTTGATCTTTGCTTCAATACCGCTGTTTTTATTTAAAGAATCTATATATGATTTTAATTGCTCTTTTTTTTGAGTGAGCTCTGTTTGCTGTTTTGTCGCCTCTGCCGCCGCCTGATAATCAATTGAAAGCTTCTCGATATTATGCTTTTTTAGTTCAATATCATTTTTTATATTTTGAATTTCGGATGCAAGCTTTTGGTATTCAATAAATTCTTTATAGCTCTTTTCCAATTCAAAATATGATTTTTCCAATTCTTTCTTTTTTTGTGTAATCTTAATTTGTCCGTCTTGTAAATCTTTCAGCTCTTTGGTTTTATCATCTATTGTTTTTTGGTCGATATGTCCAAGGCTTTCTAGTATGCTCTCATGAATCTTTTGCGTACTTTCTAATTCTCTTTTTTGCTCCAAAACTTTTTTATTAAGTTCTTCCCCATACTTGTCCAAAGAAAAAATATTGCCTATCATCTGCTTGCGGGCGGAATCGTTTTGAGAAATGAATTTGTCATATTCTCCTTGAACCAAGACCACGCATTTTGCAAAATCGTTAACATTAAGCTTTAGAAGATCGGTAACATAGTTATTGACATCTCTTACACCTTCCGCCAAAGAAATCTTTTTATCCGTTATATCAAAAATTTCCGCAACCATCTTTGTGCTTTTATAAGGCTGCAGCTTTCTTGATATTTGATAGATTTTATTTTGATTGCCTACATTAAGCGAAAAGACAAAGTCAATTTCGGCGGTTTTGTCCGTAAGATTGACAATATCATAATTGCGATAATTCAAGTTATTAGGAAGGTCGCCGTATAAGGCGATTATTATGCTGTCAATAATAGCTGATTTTCCGCTGCCGCTGTTTCCGCAAATTCCAAAAACGCCTTCGCTAGAAAGGCTTTCAAAATCTATTATTTGTTCGGTTATATAATTTTTTATGCCCTTAATGCGCAGTCTAAGGGGTTTCATACATTACTCTCCATGATCTCTAAAAACAGATTAATCAGCTCTTCTTTTGGCTGTGTGCCAAATTGACTTTGGTAATATTCAATAAAAATTTGCCTGTCGCTCTTTTGGATTCTGTCTTTTAAATTAATCTTTTTTCGTTCAGGCAGTATTAGCTGAAGCCGCAATAAATTGGGAAACGCCTTTAATGCTTTGCTGTCGCTGTCGGTCAAACTTTCTTGCAGCTTCAAGTCAAGCCAAACCCATTTTTCACTATTTTTTTCAAGCATTTCCATAGCATGCATTACATTGTCCGCCGCCAATCTTATAAGAGACTTGTATTTTGTAATAGGAACACGCTTAAGATCTTTTATTCCATTTTTATCAATATCAGCTATAATTACGGACTTTTGATTGCTTTCATCAAAAGCATACGGCATTATTGATCCGCTGTAATAAATATTATTAGTTTTGGATATAGTTTGAGGCTTGTGTATATGACCTAGTGCGGTATAATGCGCTTTTGGAAAAGTATCTATCGGGATAATGCGTGCACCGCCCAATTCGATCTCTCTTTCGTCACCTTCTTTTACACCGCCTACACAAAAAAGATGGCTTAAATTAATATTAATCGTATCCTCTCTAAAGCCCAAAGCCCCTTCATATAACCGATTTTTTACCCTGTCTATATAAGTTGAATTAGGATCTATAACATCGCCCAGCCTTGAATCAGACGGATAAGGCAAAAGATTGATTACCGCTCTTTCGCCGTTTATGTCCATTTGGATATAACCCTTGCCTGCTGTAATCTTTTTTGCCGAATAAGTTATATCATGTTCGCCGGCTATTACGATATTGCAGTACAAAGCCATCTCTTTGGCTGCGGACAGTCTTACCGGATCGTCATGATTGCCCGCGATGACAACGACGGTACAAAGCCTGCCTAGCTTGACCATGCTTTCATAAAACAAACTCTCTGCAGCAGCTGAAGGCAATGCTGTATCAAAAACATCGCCTGCAATAAGCGCAATATCCACCTTTTCGCGGTCCGCTATTTCAATTATTTCATCCATTACGGCTTGCTGCTCTTCCAGCCTATCGACATTGAAGAGCTTTTTGCCTAGATGCAAATCGGCTGTATGAAGTATTTTCATAGCTCTTATTGTAACACAATTAAGAGGTTAGAACAATGCATTAGAAAAAAACAAAGATTTTAATATAAATACTGTTTTTGTATAGACTTGAAGTTTATATTAAAAAATGCTATTATTTATTCCCATATATCTTTTCAGGGGTTAGTATAATGTTTGCAAGTTTTTCAAGCGAATATCTTTTGGACAGCTATACAGGTCTTGATAACCTGTTTATTTCCGAATACCTTCCGCAAGCTCCCGATATGTGTATCAAGGTGTATGTTTACGGATTGTTTTTATGCTCACATTCTCATACTCCTGATAATGATCTGGAAGCTATGGCGCGCACGCTGTATATGCAGCCATCAGAAATAATCGATGCTTTTACATATTGGGCAGAATTGGGACTTGTTTCCATTGTTCAGCATAATCCTTTTTGCGTAAAGTACCTGCCGCCTAAAAATGCTCTCAATGTGAAAAAATACAGTGCGACAAAATATCATGACTTTAATATGCAATTAGAGGCAATGTTTGACCGCGAAATTTTGCCTAATGAATTTAACGAATACTACAATGCTATTGAGACCTATCATATAGAACCTGAAGCTTTTTTGCTTATTGCAAAATACTGCATCGACCTAAAAGGCGGAAATATAAATTATAGATATGTTTTGGCTGTGGCAAGAAACTGGGCAAACGCCGGAATTACCACATGCGAAAGAGTAGAAGAAAAAATCCTGGAGTATGACAAAGTATCTGAAGAGTTATCTCTTGTAATGAAAGCTTTGGGCAGCCGTAAAAAAGCCGATATTGACGAAAGAGCTATGTATCTAAAATGGAAAGAAGAATTTTTGTTTGACCAAAACACTATTTTGACAGTTGCTCAAAGAGTGAAAAAAGGCGGATTCACTAAACTCAACAGTGAACTTACAAAATACTATGAAAACAAAATGATGACTATCCAAGAGATAGAAGCATTTGAAAATAACCGCGAGAAGCTGTATGCTCTTGCGCGAAAAATCAACCGCACTATTGGCGTATATTACGAACAATTAGACTATATTATAGAAACCTATATCAATGATTGGATTTCAAAGGGCTTTGAAGAAGATGCGCTATTATTGATCGCTGATGCATGTTTTAGAAAAAATATCCGCACGCTTGACGGCATGAATGGACTTATCGGAAAACTTTACAAACAAGGACTAGTCAGCGCAAACAGCATTATTTCACATCTGGAAAGATTGAGCGTTATTGACAAAAAGATAAGCGAAATTTTTGAAGCTTTAGGAATAGAAAAAAATATCACAAGCTGGGATAGAGACAGCTACAGGACTTGGACTTATTCTTGGGGAATGAGTGATGAATTGATTTTGTTTTGCGCTTCCAAAGCAAGAGGCACAGCTTCGCCTATGGCTTATATGAATAAAATTCTGTCAACATGGTATGACCAAAAAATCACAACGCTTGAACAGGCAAAAGCATTTCATTTCCCTTCCACAGCTTTGGATACTCAAACAACTTCAAAAATGCAAAACGAGAGAAAATATACTCAACAAGAACTTAATGCGCTAATAGATGATATCACTAAGGTAGAATTTTAATATGATTTTGAAAGATATCTTAGAACAATATAAAGACAGGCGCATGCGGGCGCAAATGTTGGCAGAGTTTAATTATCAAAAAGCTCTTGATGATAAAGAGTTCTTTGAACTTGAAAAAAAATATAGAGCTCTTAATATCGAATACGCCAAAAATTCAACTCAAGAATTATTGGCAAAATTAACTGAAGTTCAAAAAACTAGGGAAGAACTTTTAAAAAAACTAGGTCTTATCATAACTCCTCAATATCAGTGTAAAAATTGTCAAGATACAGGCTATAAAAACGGCAAGCTATGCTTGTGTGTAAAACAAGAAGTAAAAAAACACATATCTGATATTTGCGGTATTCCCAAAAACATAGAATGCGATTTTGAAAAATGCGATCTTAGCGTTTTTAAAGACCAAGACCAAAGAAAAGTCATGAGTGATACTTATGACAAAATGAAACAATATTGTTCTAAGTTCCCTAACACGGCAATTAACTTAATGGTTTTTTCAGGTGCTACCGGAACGGGAAAAACTTATCTTATCAGCGCAATAGCCACCGAATTATCTATGGCTGGATTTGATGTTTTCTTTACAACGGCTTTTGGGCTTAATAATATATTTTTAAAAAGTCATACGGCAGATATAGAGCAAAAATCTCAATTTATAGAACCGCTTTTAAAATGCGATTTGCTGATTATCGACGATTTGGGAACTGAGCCTGTTTATCGCAATGTAAGTCAAGAGTATTTATACACCATAATAAACGAGCGTAAAATCAACAAGCAGCATACGCTTATTTCCACAAACCTGACTCAAGACGAAATACTAAGTCGATACGGCGAAAGAATATTTTCTAGACTTAACAACAAAGCCGATTCGTTGTTCTTGTCTTTAGAAGGAAAAGATATAAGGCTTAATAAAAAGAATAACCAATAATTTTCAGCTCACAAAAACACCAAAATTGCCGATTTATACTTGCCAACATTTATACGATATATTATAATTTATAAGCATTGCAATTTAATAGGCAAACGGCTTATGCTGATGTAGCTCAGCCGGTAGAGCACCTCCTTGGTAAGGATGTACTCATACCAAAAAAACCAAATATGCTGCTGTGGCTCAGTCGGTAGAGCGCGTCCTTGGTAAGGACGAGGTCATGGGTTCGATTCCCATCAGTAGCTCCAAAAATGGCAAAAAACCGCTCGAAATGGGCGGTTTTTCTCTATTTATCGCAATTTTTGGCAAAATCATACTTTTTTACTTTCGTACTTTTTTCTAAAATTTTCGTACTTTTTTTGCCATTAGCAAGTTTTGGTTTAACCTATATAAAAAAATAAGTACGAAACGAGTACGAAATTTGATAGGTGTAAATCCTTGCTGTGTGTCTGTGTTTGTTTTTGTAAGTTTTATCGGTAAAATATAAGTACGATAATTAGTACAAAAAAAAGCCGAGTCTATCAGCATTATGATAGGCTCGGCTATATAATATTTTAGCGTGTTACCACATGTTCTCTTGAGAATATTTCATCTACAATCTCTGCCGCTCTCTTATCATCATTTTGGAACACTTTTCTGTATTTTTGTTTTGTGACCTTATCGTTAGCATGTCCTGCTCTGTCCGCTATCATTTCACTCGATATTAAATTTGATGCGTATTGAATCGATATGTTAGTCGTGCGTAAGGAATGAAAGTCGACATCTTTGAGGTTGTATTTTTTCTGAAGCTTTTTCCACCATCCGTATATAGTTGATGGGTGCACTGGTTTTCCGCTTAGCTGAAGAAACAAGTAGGGAAGTCCCTGATACCTATCGCCTAATATGTTCTCAACATAATCATTCCACCAGGCTTTGTATTTTTTGAGCTGATTTGTAAGCGAGGAAGGCATTGAATATGATTTTGCGGAGTGTTCAGATTTCGGGGTTTTTTCGATGACACCTTTTCTTGCCACTGATGTTCTTGACCTCTTGACATCCATAATGCCATTTTCCAGGTCAAGATCTGACCATTGCAACCCTGCCACCTCACCTCGTCGTCTGCCCATATATATACCTATCATTACTGCTGTAACAGCTCTTAAGTCCTTTTCCTTTTCAATGCATTCAAGAGTATCCAGAGTGTCGTCCAAATCCATGATTTCTTTTTCTTTCGGTATTCCTTGTATACCTTTGACATATTCTGCTGAGGCATAGTTTTTATCTAGTATTTCAAACCTCTTTGCCAAGGACAGCATGTGCTTAAATATTCTCACGATTTTAGCAAGTGTTTCAGATGAATAATGTCTTGTTTCGTTGATGATTGTGAACAGTTCATCTGCAGAGCTTTGAAGTGCGTTAGCTATTTTTTCAGCCGATTCCAAAGCTACATTCTTTCCGCTTACAGCACTTTTTAATGTGGCATCAGATATTCCAGCAAGCATTGCGAATTTACACAAGCTCAGTTTCCTATCCTTAATTTTCTTTCTTATCATAGCTTTGGGTGTTACCGTTGTTTGTACATATGTAAGGCTAGAAAGGTTATCAATGAAGTTCTGTGTTACTAACGGTTTGAGTTCGTTTAGCTTATAGTTCCCTAAGATGCTTAATATGAGAGTGGTGTGGGTTTGGCAGGATGAATGGTAGTTTGCCGATGTGTGTTTTTCCATATAGTCAAGAAATATTACGCTGTATTCTTTTAGCGTTGCATTTTCATCTATGTTAAACGGATTATGTAAATTTGCTTTAACATGTTTTTCATATTCCAATGCGAAAGCTTCAGCAGCCTTATCCTGATCTCTTTTTGTAAGTCCTTTTGGTGGCTCCCATGTCGTTGTGGCTGTTTTGTACTTACCGGTCTTTTCATCCTTGACAGGAACTTGGATACGGTAATTGATGCCTTTCTTTCTAATTTGTCTAATTACTGTTGCCATAAATAACCCCCTTTTTTGTTAGTACAAACAATACCGTTATCATCTGATAAAGTCTAGAGAAAAGAGGCTATTTCCCACATAAATATCTTATTAAATCATCAAGGTCTATAAGGAACTTTTTACCTATAAGGGCATAGTGTATAAGGTTTTGTTTGCATAATATCCTGATGCCATTTGCCGTTACAGATGTGCCAGCATCAAGCTCTTTTATCTCACGCATAGCTTCATTAATCGTTCTCATTCTTTTCATATCATTCTTTTCCCTTGCTTAGTTGTTTAAATATCTGGTTAGTTCCCGTTGCGGTAAGACCACTAGCACCACCTATGATGATAGCCATTAATATATTGTCAGCTGGGACAATGCTTGGCATCGCATAAAAGGCTATTAATCCTATACCTGCTCCCAGCGCTACTGACAAAAGGGGAATTATTTGTTTAAAGATTTCATTCCCCTTGACTGCATGCTTTATTATCTCCATCACGCTATACACCACTGCCGCTATACCAGGCACACTTATTAAATTCAAATACTCTTCCATATATATACCTCCCTATTTCTTGTGAGCGTTTTGCTCTAATAAATATTGATAAAGTTCATCATTTACTTCGGCGTAAGTTTCCATTGCATCCAGCATCTCACCGTTATGCTTTCCGTCTCGTATTGCAAGAGCATTTGCATAAGTCAGCTTTCCAACAGAATTAATTGATTTTAAGATAAGGATGTTTTCTTTGGCTATAACCTTATCTCGTTCCTCGTCCTGTCTGTCTTTACGCTTAAAGTATCTTTGCAAAAAGAAAAGCGCCATACCCGATATGACGCTTGCAAACACTGATATTATAATTGTTATTACATCCAATCTTCTTTCTCCTCTATTTTAGCCAGTCTGGTTTATCTGGTATTACCCTAGTTTCTGGAGCATTTAGCCAAGCGGTATACCAATCTTGAAACTCTTGTTTCTGTGTGTCCGTAAAGTTAACGTAAACAGTGTTGTACCACATTTGACTTCTATCTGTTATGCTGAAGCACTCTTCTTCCCTTCTTAGGCGTATATTTAAAAGCACCAATTCGTCAGGGAATATCCTATCTTTTTCAACAATACTGTCTTCTTCAAAGAACAACGCCCTGTCACCAGGTGTTGAAAAAAACCTTTCATACAGGGTATCATCGTCAATCTCTTTATATGGTTCAATCACTTCGTCCGTCGTATCTTCCATGTATACACGTAGTATCATATTATTCGTGTCATAGCTTGCTTTAACCATATCTTACTCCCTTAACCGTATGTATATCCTATTGCTATCCATTGTGTTGGGTTTCCGCCATATCCCCTATGTGTAAACCCAGTCGTTTCCTTACTATAGCTAAAAACCCAACCATAAAAATTAGCTGTGCCTTCTCCGCCTACATATGTAGTACATACCGTATATCTTAGGTCTGAAAAGCTTTTTCTAAAATTAACTCTATACATACCACCCGAACTGCCGCTAGGAGTATAGTATCCCCACTGAATAGTAAATCCGTCATCAAACCTTATATACGAGGACAAAGTCCCACCGCTACTAGCATCTTTATATTTTGTAAACAGACACTGCCAATTAAACACTTCTGTCCAGTTCATATCACCTGCTGAATGTTGATGACTTGCATAAGCTGCACCTATTTCATATGCGGTTAGATTAACATTACCCGTCCTGTATTTAGTTTCATTATTACCTTTAATTCCCGTTATCGTATTTGCTTGAGCCCCTAGTTCTATCCCGCTTAGCTTTTCTTTTTCACTAGCCGTGATATGCAAAGCAGTGTTAGCAATATGATTATCCGAACTCGTGCCTTGTGTTGATGTAGCAAAGTCAGATGCGTGCTTGCCATCCAATGTATCCGCATTGTTTGCAGTACCCGATATATCAATATTGCCTGTTCCGGTCAGAAGCGAAGCCGGTACTGACGTTATAGGTATAGTGATTGCAGATGTGCCATTAAAAGATTGGGCTGTTGCCGTTACTCCAGACAAACCTATGCTCCTTGAACTCTTTAGCTTAACGGCTATTTCTGCTTCAATAGGCAAATCAATCAGTGTGCCGTCCGCGTTCTTAATGTTCGGTCTGTACGCCATTAATCATCCTCCCTCTATATCACCTTAAAGAACAAACCGCCTGTAGCCAAGCTTGCGCTTGGTGTCGCTTGTCCAGAAGCCCCTATCTCTATCATCTGCCCGCCCGCTATAGCAATGCCCTTAGAATTAACCTCTATTGCACTGTAAGTTCCTTCTGTTATTCCGCTGTCACCAAGATCTATTGAAATACTCTTGTCCGCACTACCGTCAATGCTTTGTGAACCAGTCCCCGATATTGCTGAGCCGTCACTCTTAATCCCTGAACCTACGCTAACATCAATCGTTCTTGCTGTCGTCCATTTACCAGCAATATTTGCTGTATTTGAACTCGTTGCAGTATCAGCAGCAGCGGCTTTAGGTACTTTGGTTGTGCCGTTAACAATGTTTGATATATCGAAAGCATTTGCAGTAGCTGAACTCTTAGCTGAATCGGCTGTAGCCTTAACTTCATTGACAGCTCCGGATACTGTTTTGTCCGTTGTGCTGAAAGCTGAATCTGTTATGGTCTGATAGTCAGTCAAATCAACCTTTGCTGTTTCCAATCGGCTGATTTCATAGTACCCGTAAGTACCTGTATTTGTTTCAAGTACAGCACTTATCCAGTAATCCGGCACATCAATATCTTTTATATATAGGTTGTCACCAACCTTGTATGCAGTACTATCAGCAGTTTTAAGTACTGTTGTCATATTGGAGACAGTTTCAAATACTCCGGCTTTTTGTCTGCCTTCGGCAATCGCATACGCACTGTCTGCTTTGCCCTGAGCATTACTGACTAATCCCCTTATATCGCTGTGAGCTGTTAAGTTTATATTGTGCTCGTCAACAGCACCTAAGCTTTCAGCACCGATATTAGTAGCCGTTATATTTACTTGACCTTTTCGGTACTCTGACTCAGCGTTACCTTTAACACCAGTAACTACCCCTCCGTCAGTAATTGATTTTACCTTTGCTGCTATCTCATCAATAGCAGTTTTTGTGTTTGTTGCTGTCAGTGCTGACTCTGTGTTATCATATAGCACTATATCCGCATCGGTCTCCGGATGTAATAGCAATGAGTCGCTTGCCGATACCTTCTGTATGATCTGATATTGTTTAGTTGTTTGAGCCATTAGATTTCTCCCTTTAGTAAAAATACATAGTTACCTATCTGCAAGTCAGTTGGCATTACCTCAGCTGTTTTTACCCTGCCTTCAGTTATTTCTTTTAATGCTATCTTTTCGGCATTATCTGCCGATGAGAGCACCAATAGATATGAGCCGTCAATTACATCAGCTAAATCTACTTGAACATAATCGCCGAGGCGAGAAGATAAAAGATTGAGTTCTTTTGCTGCTTTATCGCCATTAAGCTCAATTCCGTTAATCTTAGGCTTGTTTGTAAGTCTAGGATAATCATCAGAAACCGTTATGTCCTTATCCAGCGCGACACTAACTTCATCTCTTTGTGTGACACTACACCGTATATCTACACCTTTCTTGATATTGCACTTTATATTCTCACCCACTGTTTACCTTCTTTAGAACTTCTATTAGTCCGTTATGCTCGGCGGTTATGACCTCTCCACTTTTGAAATATATAGTTATATCAAAGCTTGAAAACCCTGGTGGAAAAGCAATCGTCTGTTCTTTTTCAAGCCGTACAAGATATCCTTGATTAGTCAACTGCGCTGCAATAGATATGTTCAATCTCTTACTAGAAAACAGCACTTTATCAACTGTGTTAGCTTCAACACCCTCAAGCTCGATTTCCGCATCAAACACATCGCCCTGAATAATAGTTAAAATTTCACACCTCCATAAACACAAGACCGTTGACAGTATTTATTTCGCCTGTCTTCTTATTGACTTCAACCTTGCAAGATATTTCTTTTAGGTGTTTTTCGTTTATCGCTAAAGTATTAAAAATGGCGGGTGTCACCTGACTGCCCGCCGTATAATCGCTCTTTGGCTCGTTCCAATCCGCCATCTAACTTCTCCTTTATTTCTTTCTCCCTCTAGTTTCCTGTCTAAGCCCGCCATCATAAATAAATCTATTATGCTCACAAACTAGTTGTTTGCTGTCCTCGAACCTGTCGGTATATGTGTATTCGTCTGTTAGGTCTAGCTTGGTATTACCTTGCCACACGGCCGTAACAACGCCCTCACCTGGGCGAAGTTTTTGCAATAGTTTGAAAGCTATCCCATTTGCGTGTTCATAACTTTGCACAAGGGCTGTTGTTGAATGGCTATATTCTGTTACACCGAATTGCTTTATACTATCCTCATCTCTTGCCTTTACTGTCATTGTATTTGTAGATATGGCATTACCTGTAACCTTTATTATTGCCGTTTGGTTTTGTGTGTCTGTATTAGTTACAGTAACCTCACCTGCGTTAACACCAAGTTTAATATTTGATATTGTTAGATATGGATTATCTGACTCTACAAAAGCGTCTGCTATTTCAGAGCTAAAATCAAGGCTTAACACAATCGACTCCAAACCTGTCATTGTTACTTGTGTTTGAGCAACAGTCATAATATCTTCAGACACTAGGACTTCGCTGTACTCGACCTTCACCTCGTTTGCAAACTCAGTCAGGCTTATATTAGATGATGCTGAGAACATATTTCCGCTGTGTATATTAACATCACTTTGCTTAATTGTGCTATTCTCATCTGCTATCACTATACGGTCAAGTCTATTTATATATATCCGGCATAACGCTGAATTTGCTATTTCCTGAAGCGCGTCCCAATACGAGCATTTCGGCATGTATGCACTTGGTATAATTACATCAGCAAGGCTTTCAGATATTATATATCCATCGCTATTTAGACCAAGGCTAGAGAGTATATCCTCTGTGATTTCTTTTATTGACACATTTTCAGTAAACGGGAAGCCTATATATGTCTTGTTCTGCAGCCGCATGAGCTTGTCTGTTGCTGAACACTTAACCCACTGGCTGTCTTGGCTTATCTGCCATTCATCTGAATAAAAAGTGCCTAGCTTGGTGTACTCTATGCCCCCATCTTTTTCGATACCGATATATGGGATGAGTTTTCTATTAAGCATCATCAATGTACGTAAATATCCTTTATCAAACTTACGGTTATGGTTATATATACTCACTGTCATTGCGTCTGAGGTTATGTTGTAGTTGAGCTCGGCTGAACCCAGTTCCTCACTTACTTCAAACATCTCAACGGCATCACCCTGATAGCTCTCATACAGCCTGTCGTAAAACTTGAGGATCTTGGCACAAGCATTGGGAAGGCTCCATTTAGATATAGTCAGCCGTATCCGTGTTATATCGTCAATCATAGGCTCTAACTTTACTTCTATATTATTGTTGTCCGTTATGCTCTCTGTCGTTATCTCTACATCATCGGTATAGTATGTAATCGTGAAGTCTACGGGGTATTGATTTAGTTTTACATCGCCTAAGATGATCCAAGAGATTATAGGTCTTTGAACGAATGACAATTCCAGATACGGCTTAGTCCCTAAGAAATTACCGTTTTCGTTACTGAGTGATTTACTCCACCATCCAACAACACAACTTTCATCCAGCATCTGAAAAGAATCATCCATTAATGCGTTACCGTCCATTGTACATGCTTTGACCGTGGGCAGAAGAAAACCTTTAAACACTTCCTCCGGATGACTTATTTGCGCAAGACTGTTTGATACAGGCACGATATCGTCGTTTATCTGGCTGTCGCTATAGATGATATCAACACGTCCATATACTTTACGTGGATTGTCTGAATATTCCATTATTAGCTCACCTCTCTACAAAGCTAACTGATACGCCCTGCCACATCAATCTCTTTCTTGCCCAGTCATAATACGGCATGTATGTAAGGTCTGTTCCTCTTGCTGTTATTGTCTTTATATCAGTCTTTTCGGCAGTGTTATAATCAATAGTAACAAACGCATCTGAGCGTAATTCCGAAGCTAACAGCTTCATGTCCGTGTCCGATAGATAATCCCAAGACACATCAATCTTATCTTTACTCCCGATTAAATCCACCACCATTGTCCCGTCCATAGTCCTTTCATATTTATCCAAAGACTCAAAGGAATGTGTAATTTCAGTCGGTTGTCTTATACTCTTTGAGTTTATTCTGAAAAACACCATAATTACACATCCTTTAAGACAATACCCTGACGCTTATATTCTCTATTTAGCTTAGGCATTATCAGTCTTGCAAAAGTCTGCCCATCTATATTAAGGTTTATTACACCTTTCTCCTGTTGGTCTGTTTCACGCAATGCATACATTCCTTGTAAGAGCCCGTTCACAACATCACTGCTTGGGCTATACCCTGCGTTTACCATTGCTCTGGGCGATGATGTTATGTTCATTGACCCTGCAATACTCATTGCGGCTCTTTGTATATTAGGCATGCCGTTGTAGAAGTCTTTTTCCATCATACCAAGCAGATTAGGTATCCATTCATCAGCAGTTCTACCGGGGCCTTTCTTGGTAGGGCTGCCAAAACCCAAAAAGTCTTTTATCGTCTGACCGATATTTGTTACTCCGTCAACCACCCAGTCCCATGCTTTTTTTATTCCGTTCCAGATGTTTTCAATAAGGCCTTTACCCCAATTGAATGCGTCCGAGCATAAACCCTTAAAAAAGTCCCCTATACTTGAGAACAGTCCCGTTATCCCGTCCCAGACCCAAGAACATGCTGACTTTATTCCTTCCCAAATGTTCGTAAAAAAACCTTTAATTCCAGTCCAGGCACTTTCAAAAACATCACTTATGCTGCCGCCTAGATTAGAAAAGAATTTGCCAACACCTTCGCAAAAGCCTTTTATGAATTCCCAAATAGCAAGAAAGATGTTCTTAATAGCGCTCCACACACCGCTCGCAATGTTTTTCATGTGCTCCCAAGCTTCCGACCAATCGCCTCGAAGCAACGCACATACAAGCTGTATCTTTTCTAGTACTACCTTAGCAATGTCTATGACCGCTTGTATAAGGGGACCGAGGCTTGAGATTATACCGTTGATTACGCCCATAACTATGCCAAGCAAGACTAATACTAGTCCTCCGATTAACTCAAATACAGGTTTTAAGGTTTCATACAGGCTGACTAGTGTGTCCCAGAGTGAGGAAAACAAGCTCTTGATGTTCTCCCAGATAGGTCTTATGTATGTTATGAACTTGATTATTCCGTTTGAGATAATATCAAAAGCTGTAAGGGCAATTTCCCAAATGAGTTTAAATAACGTACTTACAGTCGTCCATATCTTAGCACCGTTTTTCTCCCAAAAGTTCATAATGCCGTTTATTGTATCCAGCACTATTTCCTTAACATACGGCCAGACTTTAGCGGCGATTTTAACAACCTTTCCGAACACCGATTTTATAACTGTCCAGATGTTTTTAAATGCTGATATGGCTTGCGCTATTACCTTCTCACCGTTTTTATCCCACCATTTCTTTATCTTAGTAACGGCATTAAGTATATATCCTTTTATCTTATCCCAGATATCAAGTACTGCCGTGCGGAACTCTTCATTGGTATCCCATAGATGCTTGACGACTAGTACTACTGCTGTAAGGATTGCTATGATAAGACCGATTTTAGAAAACAACAAAGACCCCACCTTTGTAATCAAACTCATGCTTGACATAAGCTTACCTAAAACAAGCAGTAACGGTCCTATGGCTGCGGCCAATAGTGCGATAGTTACTATTTGTTTCCTTGTCCCGTCGGACAGTGACATAATCTTAATTAATAAAGGGGTTATGTATTTCTGTATTAATTCTCGAATGATAGGAATAAGGATATCACCGAATTGCAGAGCAATCTCTTCTACTTGGGACTCAAGCTCAGCGTATTCGCCCTGAAGAGTGTCAAGCTGCATTGCTGCCATTTCATTAGCTGAGTTTGTGCCTGTAATGGCGTCTGTCATTTCCCTGACAGCATCGCCGCCTGCCGAAAACAATGCGAGCATGCCCGGTCCTGCTCTTGCGCCAAACACTTCCATTGCCTGTGCTGTCGTGATCCCGCTCTTTGAAAGAGTATCCAAGATATCTGCAAAGCTGTTCGTGGTCGGATCAAGATTCTTTAGGTCTATATTAAGTTCTTCAAAAATCTTTTTTGCCGATGAGGTTGGGTTCATAAGTGAAACAAGTGCTTGCCTTAATGATGTTCCTGCCATTGACCCATCATAGCCGGCGTTATATAGTACAGATAAAGCACCCGAGGTTTCTTCAATTGAATATCCGAGCGAATGTGCTACTGGTCCCACATACGACATTGAAGTGCCAAGATTATCTAGAGTAGCTTGAGAATATCCTATTGCTGCTGCAAACACATTGGCTACCCTGTCAGCACTTTCGGCTTTTAGTCCAAACTGATTAAGTGCTGCTACTACCGTGTCCGTAGTAAAAGCTAAATCATTCTGTGTTGCTGAGGCTAGGTTAAGTGTTGGTTCTATCGCTGATGCCATTTGATCAACCTTGTATCCTGCTGAAGCCATGTAGTATAGGGCATCGGCTGCATCTGATGCTGAGAAGACTGTTTTTGCACCCATTTCACGTGCAATGTCTTTCATCCTAGCAAGCTCTTCTGCCGTTGCATTAGATACTGAGCCTGCGTTAGCCATACTTTGCTCAAAGTCTTTGGAAAGTGATACGATTTTGTTGCCGAGTGCTGCTATTGGCACGGTTAGTGATGCTGTTAGCTTTGAACCTATTTTAGTTATATTAGAAGCTGCGTTTTTTAAAGTCTTCTGTGCTGTCTTTAGTCCGTTAGATAATGAAGAGATGTCCGCTGCTATTTTTACGACTAGGTTACGTATTACTGCCAATGGAACACCTCTCTTTTATTTAGTTTTGCACATAAAAAAAGCAAGTCCAAAGATGAACTTGCTCTCTAATTTCTAATATTAATTATTTAACTACCTTAAATCTCAATCATAACTTGATGTAGGCATTTCTTTAAATCAGCTGAATCAAACACGCTTTCAATCATAGCATCAAGTAAAAGCTCTTTATCTATTTTACTCCAATCAATGGAAAACCCAAGACTTAGCGCATATTCCCTTATATATTCCCTGATTGCTCGGCCGTTGCCTTCTCTAAAAGGGTGAATTATGTTCAACTCCGCCATTAAATAACCTAAAAACTCAACAGTTTCGTTTCTATTGGAGACCTTTGTTTTCTTAAGCGATGCCTTGGAAAATAACTCTTCTAATTGATCGTCAATATAATTCCATACGCAGAACTTAGTGCCGCCTTTTGAAATATCTTCTTTACGTGTTTTACCGGCAAAGTCATAGCAATTATTGAACATAAACTCATGTATATCATATAAATGCTTTTTATCAAACTTACCATGTATAGGGTTTATACCTAATTCAAGCAATGCCGCAAAGACAAGCTCACTTTCGGCATCTTTTAGTAATTTGCTGTCTTTAATACCAAGTTTATTTTTTAACACTCCTGTGCCTTTGTAACAGTAAACGCTGTCGCCTTCAGTATATAACTCATATTGATCAAAAAAATTAGACATGGCTATCTTGATGTAAATTTAGACTTAATCTGTGCAACACGGCTAATATATGTTGCCTTGTTCTTAAGCCTGTTCTTTGCATATGTTATTGAGTCTTTAGAAACATCCAGTCCTTCCATGTTTAATGACGCCTCAATGCTAGATATATTGATTGACGGTATTTTTCGGGTATATGATAATTTGTTTGCATTAACCATCACGTAAGTACCGTCTTTTTCTATAAAAGCCACTTGATCGCCTGTATCTAAACCAAGCTTTTTCCGTATCTTAACGGGAAGAGTCAGCTGTCCTTTAGAAGTTAACTTCGCTATATCCATTCAATGCCTCCAACACATTCCTTACTTTCCTTACATTATATTATATTATATGGTACTCGTCAAGGTTAATTCATTTGGCACTAAATCTTCACACCCTTTTCTGCCGCCATAGCTTTAAGCACAGCATCTCCTGCACTATATGTTTTCTTAGGCTTTTTCCGTATATCCTTTATTAGCTTATCTAGCCTCGGCATCTTCTTCTGTCTTGCCAGCGCCTCAGTATGCCAAGCAAGCGCGATTATGTTCTCAAATTCTACATATCTTTTTTCCTGCCTTTGTTTGCCAATAACACTTATTTCAAAGGGCGTTAATTCATATGCTGTCATTACGTCAATCCCTAGCTTCACAACAGCGTCTTCCGTGAACCGCCCTATATTGAACAAAGCGTTACTGGCTACCTCACCTTTGGGTGATTACTTTCCTTTAAACCCCCAAAAGCTAAAGTAAAAGCTTCACCTACTTTCTCAGCCATTTTATTCATATCTGAAAACTCATCGACCAGATCTCCTACCTTTTCTATCGTTAAGGTTTGGTCTTCATGGTACAGCCCTGCATAGATGATTGCCAGTAGATCCCTAATCCCTATATTATTAAGGTCAAGACTTACTATTGGCTTTTGGGTTATGTCTTCTATCTTAGCAAGTGCGTTCATCCCGTACCTTAGAGTACGCGGCTTGTCCAACTCAATTGTTATTCCTTTTCTCATTCAATTACTCCTTTTTCAAATGTAAGCTCGCCTGTACCGGTAAACTCAATACTTATTGACACCACATCGTCCACGGGGTCTTCTATTGATAACGAACTTATATAAGCTGTTCCTGTATAGTAATTATTCTCATCCACATACAGCTTTACAGTCACGGTCTCACCTGATAAAAAGGCTGATTGCAAAACTTCCTGACCCTGAGTATCCTGTGGTACGTTGTAGTCGCCTTCGCTTGATGCTGTCCATTCCTTAAGTCCTGTTATGTATTCTTTCCAATCCACGCCTAAGGCTGTTGTCTCAAGCGTATCTAGGGATAATTCAAGCGACCAGTTCTTTATCCCAACGACTTTTGTAGATGTGATACCGCCTACTTCCACACGGCCGTTCTTTCCTGCCACTGCCATATATTTTAATCCTCCTATTCATTAAATTGAAATTCAAACTCGATTACCGACATGTACTCATCCGTATCAAACCTTATAGCCGTGTTAGAATTTGACATAAAATCTGAACGTATGAATACTGCCTGTATGTTAAGTCCGTACATATTGCCTTTGTAGTCTTGAAGCTTATACTTTACAAGCCGTGAAAGTTCACGTGCTTTTTTGAATGTCTTATCGTGACAGCTAAACTGTACCGTTTGACGTACGAAACCTGTATCTCCACTAAGCGCAGAGTCGTAATTGGCAAGCATTGGCGAATACACGATTGAAGGCAATATAGCGTTCTGAGGAAGAAGAACGGGGTACAGTCTGTCGCCGATAACGCTATGTATATCAGCATCTAAACTTAGGTACTTATACACAGCCTGACAGATATCTTTCATATCTTTTTCCCTACGGCTTTAGCTATTTCGCTTACAATGGTTTTGTTTATCTTATCCTGATTCTTATCTACTGCGTTTCTCAAGAACGGATTACCCTGTTTGCCACGAACCCCAAGCTCAACAAAAGCACCGTACTTAATAGACTTATCATAGTCCACCTTTACCGTTGCTTTCTTTTCGGTCTTTTTATCTTCAGTTAGTTTAAGACTTGCCTTTAACGCACCTGTATCCACTGGACAGTTTTCTTGAGCGGCTCTAAGCGCAATCGCTCCGCCCGCTTTTGCACCTTTCATAAGCGCGTCTGCTGCCGCCTCGTCCATTGCCTTTAAGTCTTTTGCCAGAGTCTTGGCACCTTCAACTCTAACCTTAACTTTCCTCTGTCTTGCACTGTAGCCCATAATCCACCAGTTCCTTACAGTTAATTACTGTCCATCTATGCGCTGTTTCCAAATCGCTGATACACTTTATCTCATATATCTTGTCTTTATACCGTATACGGTGCATGACATTAAGTGTTTTGTAATACCGTATCGTTATCTTTGTCGTAGTTTCTGCACTTATCTGCTCAGCTTTGAAAAACTCAGTACCGCTTATCGGCTCTATCTTAGCCCATACCTGTGCGATAGTAAGCCAGTTACTAGTAACACCGCCAAAGTCGTCACGCTCTTCAAACAATTCCAGAACATCAACCCGTCTGTTAAGTTCGCCAATCGTCATTTGTTAAAACGTCTCCTTACGGTAAGCAAACAGCATTCTGCGAACAAGCTCAAGGATATTAGTCATTCCAACGCTATCCTTACCTGTTTTTGCGACCTGTCTTTCCTCGTAAAGCGTTGCTATGACTATGAGCATGGCTTGACGCACTGTTTCAGGGATTGTTTCAAACTCGTCCAGTCTCTGTCTTAGCGTTTCTTCAACAAGCTCTCTAGCAGTAAGCGACAGCGAAACCAGCAGACGGTCATCCTCATCCCCATCAATACGAAGAAAAGTCTTTATTTCCTTAAGCTCAAGCATAGCTGCTTCTCCACCTATTCCGTGTATCTAGGTTCATATCTTACCGTAGTCACTGAGCCTATTACCGTTGATTCAGTTGCAGCAGTCAGTTTTAGGGCGACCCTATCAAAACCGCCTTTCGATAAGTCATCCGCTGTTATCCTATATACAGCCATACTCCCATTTCCGCCTATATTAAGCCCAACTCCTTCTGCCTCTATGTACTCTTCTGGCATACCGTTATTTCCGATTACACGGAATGGTAAAGCTTGACCAATATCGTCCTTTGTACTCTTACCATAGATCTGTGCGGTTATGGATGCTTGTTCGCCTTCTCCGCTTGCGACAATAAAGTCAATATACTTATAGTTAGTAAGGGTATAGTCTGTAGAAGTAAAAGCCGAGGCAAATATTGCCCCGGCTTTATCAAACCCGTATTTCGTTAATATATTATTCGTCATTTCTTCTCACCTCTAATTTCTTTTTCCAAGTGCTACAAACGGTGATACGCTAGCGCTACCCTTGTAAGGCGAAAGCGGTTTACGCCACACCGGCTGTCCGTCACATCGATAGATAAATCTGAACACGTTCTCATCATACAAGAACCTTACATGTATAGAGCTTGCAGCCTTTATTCCGCCCTTGTCTATCATAAGATATTGACCTATATCCGCAAGAACGATATCACCTAAATCGCCTGCGGCGTTGCATTGTTCTAAGGGAACAACTGGTCTGCCAAAAATAGTACCGTATGGCTTTTCAGACAAACCTCCAGCTGGAATATACACTGCTGTATCACCTACTTTGAGGGTGTATAGGTAAGGCTCAAGCTCTTGATTTATGTACCATGCTGAGTTTGCTCGGCTTTTCGCCCATAGCCTGTTCCACATTCTAGTCAGATTATCTACAGTCAGCTTGTCTGTTTGATTGGTCTCTTTTGGTACTGTTACAAGCGAGCCGCTGTTTAATATACCTAAGGGTTCGCCTGCTCCGCTACCTGATAGTATGGCTTCGTCTATCTTAAACCCAAACTCTTCGGCAAATGCCTGACGGATTACTGCTTCAAGTGCTGAAGCATCCTGCAACAGCTCATCAGTCGCATAGCAAAGACCCGTTAGCTTTTTAAGCGACAAGTCCATTTGCCTGAATTTTGGTTTGCTTGCTGTAAGTTCTGATGCTTCCGATTCCCAAAAGGTTTGTATCCCGCCCCATCTGGCGCCGCTCGCTCTGCTGTCCTCGTCTACTGCATTGATCTTTAAGCCATTGCTGTTAGTAGACAGCGGTATCTTCTTTACCTTACTTGCCAGTACACCTGTCTCATATGTTCTTTTTAATAGCTCAGATACAAAGTCATGCTGGACAAGAAACCCACCGTCAGACGGATTGGTTTCATTAAGGCCCGATGCCGCTCTGGTTGACAGCCTTTCATCAATCCTTCCGCCGCCGGGTGCCGCTGCTCTGTACACCGCCATTAGCTGATCGCCAAACGACCTAAAGACTTTGTTGTCAGGTGCTGGCATGGGCTTAGATTCAGGCTCTTCCCTTCTTTCTTCCATGTCAGGCTCTATTGCAAGAACTTTTTCTGCTCTTGTAATACTATCGTCCCAGCCACGAATCTCAGTTTCCAGAGCATCAATTTCATTTTGCTCGTCTTCACTTAAGAACCTGTCTTCAGTCTCTGCCTTGTTCAACACCGCCATTGCTTTGAGTCTGGCGTCCTCACGCTTTGCTTTCATTTCAAGTAATTTCTTTCGGTTCATGCTATTCTCCTCTACATTAATTTAAATCTGTTTTTAAGGTTTTCTAGTCTTTTCTTTTCCTGTAGTTTTGTGTTTATGCTTTCTTCTGCTGAACGCTTTTCGGCTAGATAGCTTTCGTACTCACGCATCGCCTTAACTCCGACATCCGTCTGCGTGTATGCAGGGAATGTTACAGGACTCACATCATAAAGCTTTACCTCAATAAGCTCTCTGACATCCTGTTTATCTTGACTGCTCCACTCGTCCTTGATTACGGTAAACCCAAAGCTCATCTGAGATATATCGCCTCTTGAAATACTTACCGTCAAGTCCCTTGCCCATTGTGTATCAGGCGGGAATATACGAACAAGAAGCCCTTTATCGTCTTCCATCAGCTCAAGTGTTCTTGCTTTGTTGCGTCCAAGAACATAGTCGGGGCTATGGTTAAACAGCGCCCGTATATCGTCCTTTTCTATACTCCTGGCAAACGCACCTTTTCTTACCTTTTCTTTAAAAGGGAATATCCCACCCAAAGTTTCTGACCAACTATCAAAAACTGATGCATGCCCTTCTATGACGGGTCTTTCACCGTCTGATTGCACACGTAGTTCAGTAAGTGGTACGGTGCGGATTTCACGTTTATCTACTGTCTTGTTTTCCAACCTTGCCTCCTTTATCGTTTTGAGATGAAGCCGGTACCATATTCCCGTTCACCAGATAATCATCGCCACCTTGCTCAGCAGGTATCGGGTTCATGTCCTCTAGTCTTCGTATATCATTAATGCTCATCCATCCGTTCTGTCTTGCAGTTGCATAGCCTTGAGTGCGTGTTGCAAAATCCCCTCGAAGCAGTCCGTTTACATTGAACCTCGCAAAATACAAAGTCCGTTCACTTTCATTAAGCAGTGAACGGCTTATCTCTTGCTCCCACCTAACTAGCCACGGCCGTATGGTGTGTGTTACGAACTCTATTGATTGATGTTCTATGTTAGAAAAGGTTGCTCTCTCAAGATCCCCCACCAAATGTGGTGGCACTCGGAATATCCTGCATATTTCGTTTACTTGATACTTTCTTGTTTCTAGAAACTGCGCGTCTTCAGGCGCAATACCGATAGAATGATATTTCATTCCCTCTTCAAGCACGGCTACCTTATGGCTGTTCTTTGAACCTCGATATACCTTGTTCCAGCTTTCTCTTAGTTTTTCCGGGTCTTTCAATGTTCCAGGATGTTCCAGCACTCCACCCGGTCTTGCACCATTGCCAAAAAACTTAGCACCGTATTCTTCAGTAGCGAGTGCTAATCCCACAGCTTCTCTTGCTTGAGCAATCGGGCTTATGCCTTTCACTCCGTCAAACGACAAGCCCTTTAAATGAAATATCTGTTGGGGGCTATACTCAAACATCTCGCTGGTGTTCTCATCCGTATAGATGTACTTTATCTTACTTGTCCTGCTATCACGCTCCACTGTCATGTATTGGGGTTTTAAGTACCATAGTTCTACTACATGCCCTTGCTTTACAATCTTTCGCGCATAAGCATTTCCCCATAAAAGCACTGAGGTCATCATTAGTTCCCTGAACTGAAAGCTTGTCATCTCACTGTTTGGGATTTCATATAGGCACTCATATAGTGGATGCTCTGTCGCTTTGACACGTTTATCACCGTCCTGTTTAAACAACTGTAGCGGCAAGCTCGCTACTGTTTCAGCTAGTATTCTTACACATGCATAAACAGCTGATGTTTGCATTGCGCTTAGTTCGTCTACCTGAACACCGCTTGCACTGCCTGCACTATCAAGGTCCACTCCCGTTATGAATTCTTTTAATTTGTCTGGCATCTCACGCTTTTCGGGCTTGTCCCTGCCGTGTCTAAATAGTCCCATAGCTCCTCCGTTTGCAAATAAAAAACCGCCCTTGCTAGAGCGGCGTTGATGCTTGTCTTGTCTTTTCTATTATTTTATACTGCTTTGTCCTAGCTGATAAGCTTCCTTGAGCGCATCCTCTAAGCTCCAGACCGTTGTAGTGAAGAAGTCTTTATCGTCGTTGTGCTTCTGCTCAAGGTCTGTTCTTTCTTTTAAGGTGACGATGTTTCTCTTTGCGATTTCAAACAGCTTTTTTCTTATTTCATCAGTCATTTTCTTTTCTCCTTAATTTCTTGTTTAACAAAACAATACCGTTAAGATGTTATTAAGTCTATTGAAAACGCCCATAAACACACAACTTTCAGACGATTTTTATTCGATTTCCTGCCCATTCCTTATATGCTTTATCTCTGCACTTGGTTTATATTCTCTATATCTTCGGACGATGACATCACAGTACTTAGGCTCTAGCTCTATTGCGTAACAGTTTCTGTTTAGTTGCTCTGCTGCTATAATGGTAGAACCGCTACCGGCAAAAGGTTCATAGACTATGTCACCTTCTAGGCTGCTGTTGTAGATGAGTCTGGCACATAGTGTTATTGGCTTCATTGTAGGGTGTTCTAAAGATTTCGTCGGTTTATTATCGCAAATTACTGTGTTCTGTAACTTAAAGATTTTATCTAATAGTTCTTGCAGCTCGGTCTTTGACATCTTTTTTATATCTTTTCTCTCATCCTCGAAAACTGTCTTGCTTGTTCTGTCGTCGATAAAATAGTGACCTGACCCTTCCTTCCAACCATAGAGTATGGGCTCATGTATCCATTGATAGTCTTGCCTACCCAAGGTGAAATGGTTCTTGTACCACACCAGAGTCTGTGCGTACTTAAACCCTGCGTTTTTCAATGCTTCTATGAAATTAACCGTTTCTTTAGTTGAGTGAAACACATATACAGGCGCTCCAGCTTTTAAGTGTTTATGTGCTGTTTTGTAGAAGCTAAGCAGAAATTTATAGAAGTCGCTGTCTGACAAATTGTCGTTTGCTATATTACTGTCTGCTCTACCTAGGCTACTTATGTTCCTACTCTCAAGCGAAGCTCCGTAGTCTACATTGTATGGCGGGTCTGTGAGCATTATATCTGCTTGTTTGCCGTCAAAGACCGTTGACACGTCCGAATGCTTGGTGCTATCGCCGCACAGTAGCCTATGTCCATCAATGAGCCACAAATCGCCTGTTTTGGTCACAGGCTCGTTTATCTCTTCTGCTGCTTTTTCTGCGTCAAAATTATCTTCTTCTACGTTCTCCATTGAGCCGCTTCCGAACAGTTCTTTTATCTCAGCCATGTCAAAGCCTGTCATGGTAATATCATAACCGCTTTGCTCTAAATCCTGTAAAAGGTTACTTAGCATTAATTCATCCCATGAACCGCTTATTTTATTTAGTGCGATATTTAGTGCTTTCTCTTTTTCCCTGTCAAGGTCTACAATAACGCAATCGACCTCGGTATATCCGAGGTCTTTCATCACTTTTAATCTTTGGTGTCCCCCGACTACCGTTTGAGTTTGCTTGTTCCATATGACTGGCTCTACATAACCAAACTCTTGTATACTGCGCTTGAGCTTTTCGTACTCAGGGTCGCCTGGCTTTAAGTCTTTTCTTGGATTGTACTCGGCGGGTTTGAGTACCTCTACTGACATTTTCTTTATTTCCATTACATCTCCTTATGGGTATGAAAAAACCGCACTCTCCTGAATGCGGTCTTATTACTTCTAATTGGAATTTTATCTAGCACTGTCATATATACAGAAACATAATAATTTATAGATTTTCTTATTATTTTTTTAATCCATTTAATATGCTATTCGCTATTATCAACGAATTGATAAATGATCAAAGGCTTAAATTCAAAGTTTTCATTAGAAACAGAAAAGTCATTTATGTCAATAATTTGCGTTACTATTTTGCCAAATTCTGTTTTGTGACCTAATGTAAGCCGTATAAGAAAAACGTCATAGGATTTTTGCAACAGCTTTTTTATAAATTCTTTTAACCATACAATTTGATTTTTGGCAGTATTATAATACTGTTCTGAAATCTGTTTTTGATTTTGCCCAAAACTCAATTCAATTGTCGATCGTATAGCATAAATATATCTTTGTTGAAAAATATTGCCCAGTGCCGCTTCTTCAGAATCCCAGAGTTTATCATCAAAGATAATGCCTTCATCATCGCATAAAAAATTTTGATGATTTTCAAATATGTTTTTATAACTATACTCCGTCTTGTTTAACTTAATGTTTGTACTAAGAAAATATGCTACGCTCATTACAACCTCTTTTATTAACTATGTTCGTGGAAAAACCACATTTCATATTCTATATCAGGGATGTTCAAAACCTTATGATATTCTCCATAAAAACGTGCCATAGAGTTAATGTTTTTATTGTCTAAACTTCCTATAACTATTATTGGATTGCTATGTAAATAAACAATTTCATTTTCACTTACATTCTTCTTATGTTCAAGCAAAAGTCCTTCTGTAAGTAAAATATTTGCATAATTATTCCGTAAAGATTTATTGTACACTGTATCGATTACAAGTGTTATATTTTGTTCTTTTCCAGAATTATTATACTCGAATGGATTTGTTTCATCGTTTTGGAGACAAGCAGGTTTCAATCCAAGTTCAGTTATAGAGGTATCAGTATAATGCAAGCAGTATTCCCACGGAATTTGAAAGGCTTGGTATTTTTCCTTAAAATATTTTGACGCTTCAAAGATATCATATTTCTTTTTATCTCCTAGAACAGAAACTATCTCATTTGAAACTTTCTCAAACAATTTATTGTCAAAAGTAAAACTGTAGCCCAATTTTTTAATGTATAAATGAGCAATATATCTTTTGCTTTTTATAAAACTTCCGTCAAATAACTTTTGCGATTCTTTTAGGATATTCTCATTTTTCATAACGACCTCTTATGCAGCAATCAACCCAGAGTAAAAAGAATGAACAACATATAATCCATTTAATCCTTTTGCATGGCTCTTATCGGGCAACACAGCGTGGAAATGGGGCATTCCATGAGTTTCTTCTATTATTGGTAGTGGAGCAAAAGCTGTAAATATTACGCTTTGTGCATTATGGCTGTACCCTGTAATTGAACTCCAACTATATTGTTTCATATTTAATGACATAATTTCTTTAGTGTATGGCTCCAAAGAAACGGTAACTGGGCCTACGCTATTAGAATATTGTGTAACATGAAAATATATTGCAGGATTATTAGGATTAGTTTTTGTTTGAGATATAGCAATATCTTTTATAGCTTCCTTTGTTTTATCCTTGCTCCATTGTGCAGTAACCACAGTTGTTCCGGCTGTTGTAGTTGTAGTAGTAGCTTGAATACCAGGATAATATTTGTCAACCAAGTCTGCCGTTAAAGCTACGCCCGCCGCTATTGCTGCAGTTAGGGCCGCATAAGTTCCTATTGCTGCGGCTGTTGCCACCGAACCCGCAACAACAGTAGTAGAGACACCAACACCCGCCGCAACTAATGCGGGAGCAGCAGTCCCTGCTGTTACTACAACAGCGGCGGCAACTACCACAACTACTGCTACTACTGCAACTGTAACAGCTACTGCTTTAACTAATTTTGAAAACCAACCTGCGTTTTGTATTAACCCAGCATCGCTCATTTCGCTAAGCAAAATTCCCTCGCCTTCAACATTCATAACAGCATCAATTTCATTTTTATCATTAATAAAACCGACTCCACTGATTGTGTCCATCTCAATTTCACCAAACTCATTGGACATTTCGGCAGAAATCGTCACTATGTTTGATTCTTTATCATATGTAAAGTAGTAACGGACTTTACAGTTTTCGGCTAATTCCTCCTTTTCATCCACACTTAAATTGTCAAGCATCGAAAATACTGACGCATCCAAATTTTTATATCCCACAAAGGTAGCCAGTTTATCAGTAACCGTTAAATCGGCATCTTCAAACTCATCAAAAATTGCTTGGTTAGAAATAACACTTTTTTGAAGTTCTATTGTTCTCACCATTGCCGTCTTAGAACTGATATTTCCAAGAATGAAATACCCGCTAACAATGAGCGTTAAAGCCATTACAAATGCAGAAAATACGATTGTTTTTTTCTTAGCAAAGAACATAATTTATCCTCCTTTTAAAAAAAAATATAATATCTTCTCAAAGCAAACCTATTATCTTTTAGCTTTGATAACATATTCAATCGCTGAATCTACAGGAACACAAAATCCTAGTCCATATACAGTATTGCCTCTATTATCCTTTATTCGAAAAGTTGTAATTCCTATCAGTTGACCTCTCTCATTAAGCAATGCTCCTCCGCTGTTTCCCTCATTGATCACAATATCACATTGAATTACCTTGCGTAAAACATCTTCGTAAGATATTTCTATAAGCGGATTACTAATAATCCCCTCTGTAATTGAAATACCGTAGTTCATTGCGTTACCTATGGCATAAACTTTTTGTCCGTGCTTTAAATTAGATGAATCACCTATACTTATTGGTTTAAGCTTTAATTTTTCTGCATCTAGTTTTAACACTGCCAAATCTAAATTCTCATCATACTTTAACAGTTCTACCGCTCTGTAAATTTCTTCATCACTAAACCGTATTTCATATTCTTCAAAAGTATTCAATTGCCCTAATCGGCTATACATAACAACATGGGCGTTTGTAATTAACGTTCCGTCTTTATTAACTAAGACGGCAGTTCCAAAACTCTCACCTACACTTTCTGATGATGCTTTTAGTTCTACAACATTGTTTATGCTGTCATTAAAGACTTTTTTGGCAGAGGGCGTTCTTATAACGACAAAATAGACTATAGCAAAAGTTATACTTATTATTAAAATAAAAACAAACGCCACTATTTTATTTTTTGATTTTAAAACATTTGCTTTCATTTTTGTACTATATCATATGCATTTGTATAGGTCAACATTGTATAACTACTTTTTTAATAAATTTTTTCATATAACTATAATTCCCCTGTCATTATACACGCTCTCATCATCTCCTTTATTTCTCAATGCTCTATCAAGTGCCATTATAAGTGCGACAGCACCGTCAATCCGCTCTGTGCTCTTTTCCTTATCCGGCTTTATATTCCCTGCTGGGTCGGTCTTAATAAAGATGTTATCCATCATCCACCTAAGCGGCTCGTTACCTCCATGTGCGATTTTCTCTTCCAACAAAAGTTTCATCAGTTCCTTTGTAGGTGGGCTCATATCCTTATACCCTTGCCCAAACGGAACAACTGTAAAACCCATACCCTCTAGGTTTTGTGTCATCTGCACAGCTCCCCATCTATCAAAGGCTATTTCCTTTATGTTATACTGTTTGTCTAAGTTTTCTATAAAGGTCTCTATAAAACCGTAATGAACGACATTGCCCTCAGTCGTCATTATGCTTTCATTTGCCTGCCAGATATCATAAGGCACATGGTCACGCCTTACCCTTAACTCAAGTGTATCTTCGGGCACCCAAAAATATGGCAATACAATATATTTCTCATCATCATATATTGGTGGAAACACCAGCACAAATGCGGTTACGTCAGTTGTCGATGATAAATCAAGTCCACCATAGCATTCTCTGCCTTTGAGTTTTTCAGGGTCTACAGAAAAAGCGCATTTATCCCACTTATCCATAGGCATCCATCTGATGGATTGTTTTACCCATTGATTGAGCCTAAGTTGCCTAAATAGGTTTTCTTCTGCAGGGTTGTTTTTGGCACTGTCAAAAGCTGTCCTAAACTTATCAATACTAACGGTAACATCAAGGCTTGGGTTTGCTTTGTACCAGTTGCGTTCGTCAGTCCAATCATCATCATCATTTATCCCGTATATGACGGGATAGAATGACGGATCTTTTTTTCTACCTTTTAATATATCATCAGCTTTGCTATGGACTTCCCAACATATGCTGTTCCTGTCTGTACCAGCCGTTGTTATAAGGAAAAAAAGCGGCTGTTTCCTTGCGTCTCCAGATCCATGCAGCATTACATCATATAATGCCCTATTGGGTTGGGCATGGAGTTCATCAAACACAACCCCATGGACATTCAGGCCGTGCTTTGTGTAGCTTTCTGCCGATAATACCTG
>DATCJR010000092.1 GCA_036562685.1 Clostridia bacterium
TCAGGAATCATTGCAGTATAGGTTACGACAGGAATTTGGGTTACTGTAGGTTCCAAAGAATATGTATAGTCATTAACCATACAGCTAAATCCATCAATCAATACTCCATCAACTTTCAAAGTGCTCAAATATTTTCTTGCTTGATCTTCTGATTCGTTTTTTACAAAGTTTATTTTAATCAGCTTGGATATATCGCCTTTTGATAACTTGAAAACTTTATAATATGTAGTCTGATCATTGGCTGTAACATGTTCTGATTCCTCTACAACTTCTACGGTGTAATCGCTAGAAGCTATGGGGGTTATAGAACCATAACTGGTATCTGTATTTACAGAACTCAAGGTTGCAGCTTCAAATGTTATACTAGGTTCAAAATTATCGTTTTGGTCTCCATCCGGATCCTCAAAATCCTTAATGTAATAAATCACATATTCAGCATTTTCGTAAGGAATACCAGCTGAAACCTGATCGTAGGTATATTCTTTAAATACAGCGTCGTCTGCAAAAATCTTGGAAATATTAAGCGATGCGCTGTTGCTGTATTGTTCTGCAACTTCTTCATCTGTCAAAAGTTCACTTATTCTAAGGTCATCAAAACGAGCTATATTGCCGTCGCCAAACACCAAACCTTGTGTCTTGGCTGCTTGAATACATGTAGTAACTATATCATTAATGGTATAAGCTGGATTATTCAATGCTGTTGTAAGAGGATAATGGATTGCTTTTACGCCATCTTTATAATATGTAATACCCTTAGCAGCATCAACGCTAATTGTAACGTACATGTATTCATTAAGATTATTTGATGTTATCGGATCTGTAGTATTCTTAAAGCTGTCCCATTCATGACCGTTAAGCTTATTATCAGCACCAGGATAGATGTTAGCAAATTCGCCTTCAAATCTATAAGTTAGATTAGGAAGTGATATTTCACTTGTTCCTGCTGCATAAAGAGTTCCATATCTAAAGATTGTATTCCAGTCGCTATCTTGGTTAATCATCCAGCCACTTACTGAGAAGCCTGTTGCCTCAGAATCTAAAAATGCAGGAATTGTCATACTTCCGCTTGTAAAATTACCTGCGCCTTTTCCTTCCATCGCATCAAATGCAACACTTGCTGTCGTTACGGCTTTTTTCTCATCAATTGGATTGCCGTCTTTATCGATAGCTAAAAAGTATTTTGTTGTCGTTTCATCCACCTTTTCTGTAACAATTTCATCTAAAGTATAGCGGACAATGAACTTATCATTATAGCCTATATCGGGGTCATCATCAGCCACAACGAAACGTAAGCCAATTCCCACAGTAAGACATAAAGCACTTAAAAGTGATAACAAACTAAGGCAAAACTTTTTGAACTTACTCATCATAAACTCCTTTTTTCTATTTTTTATTTCTCATTACTCCCATGAAAAAAGAGCAATGAACAAAAGCTAAATAATTTTCTTTTTCTTTTTTAATACAAGCAAAGTAACGACTGCACCACCTGCTACCAAAACACCGCAACCCACACTAAGCCCAATAATAATTGCCAAATTATTTTGATTTTTTGATTTACCATTTACGCGATAATTTATGGTATATACAGTAGTAGTGCCATCTTCTGCCGTAACTGTAATCTTGGTTGTGTCATTAACTGAATCGGCATAATCGATTTCTACTTTGGCCCTTTGGTCTGTTGGCAAAGCAAAAACTCTAGGAATGCTTGCGCCGTCTTTAAGATTGACAGTAAAATCAGTTCCGCTTGACACATCATAGGACTTGCCTAGAATTTTCAGACTGCTTAATGTGCTGTCAGTACCTTCATTGCCATAAGGGAAAACCAAAACAGAAACTGAATATTTCTTTAAATTTATGGTTGCTTTTTTATTAGAAAATTGCGTTTTATCTATACTTTGAGGCATTACGGTATATTGAGCCTCGCCTTCGTATGCGTCTGCAAGCTTGTTTACCGCTTTGTTATTGTCATTTTGCATGGTCTTGCCAAAATAATAGCCTCTTATATCAGAAACAGAACTAAAATCTATATTGACTGTATGCTCAGCATTTCCATAATTGACAAGTTTGATAATGATCTGCTTATTCTTAGTGTCTTGAGTGATGCTTTGGGCGACATTGGATAAATTAAGCTGTGCAGGAATATATTTGTCGCCTACATATTCGCTGAACATCTGCTGGACAAAATAATTTGGAGTCAATACAATGTTTCTATTATTAAGCCAGATCGCGTTTGTAGCCCAGTTATAATTGCCTTCTTTTCCAAAAAACGGAGCATAACTTGCCATAACCACTATGTCGCTGTTTTTTTCCAATCCTGTCATAAATGCGGCTTCCGCCAAAGCGCCTTCCAAAGTATTGACTCTTGCACCGCCGCTATTGGCTGAATACTCACCTACGAAGACCTTAGCACCGTCTCTGCTGTAAGTGTCATACCTGTTTTTATTGCTGATATACCAGCTTGGACTGTTATAATAATGTTCGTCTACTATAAGGTCTTTATAAAGTCCAAACTCGGTAACTTCTTGCGGGCTGCTGCCGTTGATTATGCGCCATGCGTTATAATAATTTGACCCCCAAACATCTGTACCCGAAGTGGTTACTAAGGTTATTCCCCATTTTTTGAGCATATCGGTGGGATTGTTTTTATAATAGTCGTAAGCATAATTTTCAAGCTCGCGTTTTGCTGCCGCGAAGTTATCCCAATATACGCTTCCCCAGTTTTCATTACCCAAAGATATATAATCCAACTCAAAAGGCTCCGGATGTCCCATATCTGTACGCACTTGAGCCCAATACTTTTCAGCAGGATCATTAGAATTTACACTGCCCTTGGCAAAATAAATCAAATGCAAAGTCTGATCGACTACTTCTGTTTTAAACTCAGGGTCATCATATTTGTAAATCAAAGCGCCGGTTTCGCCCATTCTTGCCTGACAAATAAGTCCAGCAGATACTACGGGCATTGCCTTCATATTAAGGTCTTCGCACAACAGGAAATATTCATAAAATCCAATATTATAACTTTGCCAATATTCCCATAGATTAGGCGTTCCAATACGGTCAGTGAGTTTTCCTACAGTATGTTTCCAGTTGTAAACATTTTCCCATGATACCGTACCTTCAGCAACACATCCTCCTGGAAAGCGCAAAAATTTGGGTTTCATCTGTGCAAAGATATCAATTATTTCTTGCTTAATTTTGCCACCTGTCCATCTGGGATCATTCATTCCATAAGCATTAACAGGCATAAGGCTAAAGAAATCAACATTGATTGTTCCTTTGCCCTGAAAATCCACATAAAGCGCACCCGCTAAGGATTTTAGCCCCTTAATGCGTGCAGTATATTTTGTCCATTGTTTTGAACTTGAATTATTAAAAGAAAATTTGGCCAAGGTCGTGATTATCTCGCCGTCTTTGGTCTGAACATAAACAACAATATCTCCTATGTAGGCATTTGCATCCTGACGCGCATAAAAATAAAACTCATATTCTCTTTGGGCATCTATGCATATAGCGTAATCGTCATCATTGATATTGTTGTTTCCGTCAAAATCATCGCCAATAAAGCCGACATTATATATTTTATAGCCCTTTGTTTTTGTCTCAATTTTTAGATAACTGGGATTGTTGGTGGACATTCCGCCGCTAATAGATAATGTCTTAGTGGCATACTTTGGATTTTCTATATACCAGAATTTCTGATTATCATCTACAAGCTGGTTCTTTGCAAAATTAATATACTTATACTCAAAAGATTGATTATTAATCATCTCGGCGCTCATGCCGCCGTCAGCACCGTGATTAATGTCTTCAAAGAAAATGCCGTACAAGGTTGAACTTACATCGTGAATGCCTGTACCGCTTGCACCCTCCCGCTGATTAAGATCCACCACTAAATCAGCAGAACTAGCGTAAACTTTATTATTGATTAAAAATGAAAACGAAAACGAAAATACCGCAAAACATAAAACTATCATCAAAAAACATTTTTTCATCAAATCCACCCTCAAGAAAATGTTTTAGTCGTAATTAAAATAAATTATTTGTTTTATATAAAGCTGTTATATTTTAGTATTTTCTAAAGCTTTTGCAAAATTATAATATCATATCCTAATATACTTGTCAATAGCATTTGATAAATTTTTTAAATTTTTAAATGTTTTATCAAATAGTTTAGTATTTTTATCAAAATAAAAAATTATATTAGTGATTTTACCATAAGAATGACTATAAAATTATGTATTCGTTTAATTATATTTATACTATTATATTTACAGTTAAACTTTTATAATGCATTTAAGATATATTTTTAAATTTTACTAAACTAATTCAAGATTTATTAAAAGACATAAAAATCAAAAAATCTTCATGTTCTCGCTTTTTTGATTTTATATTTGAAGCAGTTTATAAATGGCAATCTAAAATCACCAGCGAATATGTTGTAAAAAAAATCTAAAATAAATTCTTAAAAAACATCATAAAATTTTTTATAAAAATATCCGCTTGGAGATCCAAGCAGATATTTCTTATTCATCTATCAAATTATTTACTCAATTTTTATCCAGCGGGCGAACAAAACGGTTTCTTTCATATATGGGACTGCCGTCTTTCGTCTTTTTCTATCATCACTTCGTCATTTTCAAAATCCCTTTCGTGTTTAAACTCTGGTTCTGTGTACCTAAAAAAGATAATAAAAAAAGACTTGCATGACAGCAAGTCTTTTTTAAATAATATAAAACTATCAAAACTACTAAAGATTTTACTTCTCTTTAGCCTTGTTAACTTCTACAACCTTTTGTCCGTCATAATATCCGCAAGCCTTACATACGCGGTGTGCAAGTTTGAATTCGTGACATTGAGGGCATTCGTTCAAATTAGGCACCTCCGCCTTCCAGTTAGCAAATCTGGTATTAGCTCTTTGTTTTGATGTTTTTCTCTTGGGTACTGCCATTACTTTTCACCTCCAATGTCCTTTAATATATCGAATGGATTATTTCTGACTTCGTCAATCTTGCAGTCGCATTGATTATAATTTCTATCCGTTCCGCAAACGGGACACAATCCTTTGCAATCCGGTTTGCACAAAAGTCTAGACGGCAAACTTAACATCAAAGCATCAATCACCAACTGAGTCAAATCAATCTTGTTTCCATCAAAATGGTATTGATCCTCGTTATTGTCAACTAAAAAAGCTTCATCAAAATCAATACTATTTGAATACTCACAATCTTTTGCACAAAGGTCGCATTTGTATTCAAAGCCGTATTCTATAATGCCTGATGCTCTCCAGCCCCCGCTTATCCTATCAAGTTCGCCGGTTATCTTTATCGGACGATCAGGATGGACATAATCGGGAAGAAACGGTTCCGCCTTTTCCTCAAAAGCAAAAGAAATCTGGTCTTTTGAGTTGGCAGGAATATTTATAATCATATTTTACCTCACGGCTAGCTTATTATATTAAATCAAACCAAAATTGTCAATTATTTTTCTATTAAAGCCTTAGTTTCTCTAGCGATAACTAATTCTTCATTGGTAGGAACAAGCAATACTTTTATCTTGGATGACGGTTTGCTTAGTTCGGTTAGTTTTCCGCGTACGACATTGTAATTGAGTTCGTTGTCAAAATCTATGCCTAAGAATTCCAGTCCCTTAACTACACGCTCTCTTACTTCAGGCGTATGCTCGCCTATTCCTGCGGTAAACACAATCACATCCACACCGCCCATTGCAGCAGCATAAGCTCCTATATATTTTTTTACTCTGTAGCTAAATACATCTATTGCAAGCTCGGCTCTTTTGTTGCCTTCGTACATCGCTTTGGTCAAATCTCTAAAGTCGCTGCTTACTCCGCTCAATCCCCAAACACCGCTTTGTTTGTTGAGATAATTAAGCACTTCATATACGGTCCAGTCTGTTTTACCTATTATATATTCGATAACTGCAGGATCGATATCTCCGCAGCGTGTTCCCATAGCAAGTCCTTCCAAAGGCGTAAAGCCCATAGAAGTATCAACAGACTTTCCGTTTTGGACTGCGGTAACTGATGCACCGTTGCCCAAGTGGCAGGTTATAATCTTTAGATCTTTTATATCTTTTTTCAAATATTCTGCGGCTACTTGAGAAACATATTTGTGCGATGTTCCGTGGAAGCCGTATTTTCTTATCTTCCAATCCTTATATGCTTCGTAAGGTATTGCATACATATAAGCATAAGGCGGCATTGTAGAATGAAATGCTGTATCAAATACCGCCGCCATAGGCGTAGTAGGCATAACCTCACGGCAAGCTTCTATTCCCATAATGTTGGCGGGAACATGCAAAGGCGCAAGATCGCTGTTCTTGCGGCAGGTTTCAAGTACTTTTTCGTCTATCAAAACCGAACTGTTGAAGTCCTCTCCGCTATGCACTACTCTGTGACCTACTGCATCTATTTCTTTAACATCTTTTATAACACCATATTGAGGGTCTACCAAAGCATCAAGCATAAGCTTAACTGCTACAATATGATTGGGCATAGGCTTTTGAATAGAAAAGTCAGTGCCGTCTTTTCCTGTCGCTTTTAAAATTGAGCCGTTAAGTCCTATTCTTTCACATGTACCCTTGGCAATAACTCCTTCGGTATTCATATCAATAAGCTGATATTTTAGCGAACTGCTGCCTGCATTAACTACCAAAATGTTCATCTTGTATTATTTTCTCCGTTTTTATATTTTTTTAAAAACTCAAAAAATTAGAGGCGTTTTTTGTTAAAAAACGCCTTTGTTTTTTATTGTTAATTGTTAAGTGTTGCCTGAACTGCTGTTATTGCTACTGCGCTTACTACATCTTCTGCAGTACAGCCTCTTGACAAGTCGTTTACAGGTTTGTTGAAGCCTTGGCATATAGGTCCTATCGCCTCTGCACCTGCAAGTCTTTGTACCAGCTTATATGAAATATTGCCTGCATTAAGATCAGGGAATATAAGCACATTTGCTTTGCCTGCTACAGGGCTGTCGGGGCTCTTTAATTTTGCAACGCTTTCTACCAAAGCGGCATCGCCCTGCAATTCTCCATCAACTTTTAGATTAGGATCAAGTTCTTTTGCTTTTTGTGTAGCCAAAACCACCTTGTCAACAAGCTCGTGCTTAGCGCTGCCCTTGGTTGAGAATGAAAGCATAGCCACATGAGGATCCATGCCTGTAAGTACTGCAGCACTCTTTGCGCTGGTTACTGCAATCTCTGCCAATTGATCCGCATCAGGATTGGGGTTGAGTCCGCAGTCAGCAAATAAAAATGCTCCGTTGTATCCGTATTTTGAACCTTCTATTACCATCAAGAAAAAGCTGGATATTGTATTGATTCCAGGAGCTGCTTTTATTATCTGCAATGCAGGTCTTAAAGTATCGCCTGTTGCGTGAATAGCGCCTGCTACCATACCGTCAGCATCATCAGCTTTTACAGCCAAAACCGAATAATACAAAGGATCCAAAACCAGTTCTTGCGCTTTTTCAAGTGTCATTCCCTTGTTTTTTCTTAATTCGTATAAAAGATTAGTGTACTTTTCACGGTTGGGATCTGTTTTGGGATCGATTATTTCGATTCCGGTCAAATCTCCGCCTTTCTTTTTTATTTCGTCATAGTCGCCGGTCAAAACAACTCTGGCAATTTTTTCTTTTGCTATTATCTTAGCAGCTTCAATAATTCTAGGTTCTTCGCCTTCAGCTAGTATAATCTTTTTGTTCGCCTTTTTCGCTCTTTCGCGAATTTCATCTAACAGTCTAGACATCCTAACACTCCAATGTTATAATAATTTTACCTAAATATTATACTCTTATAACCATTTTCTGTAAACACAAAAGGCGGTTATAACGACAATAAGTTTGAAATTTTGACAATAAAAAATCATAAAAAAATGGTAATATTATTAAATTATCATCTGTAAAAGACGGTAATTTTATAATGCACCTTTGTTGAAAAAAAACTAGACAGGCAGAAAACTTGATGAAACTTGCGGCTATTATTTGTGAATACAATCCACTTCATAATGGGCACATAGAACATATACGCTACACAAAAGAAGCTCTAGCTTGCGATAACCTGATATGCGTTATGAGCGGCAATTTTGTTCAGCGCGGCGAACCAGCTATCTTGGACAAATACACAAGAACGCTTGCAGCACTTACAGTCGGAGCCGACATGGTTATCGAACTGCCTACTATATTTGCTGTTTCGGGCGCAGACATCTTTGCCGACGGAGCTGTCAGAATAATCAATTCCATAAAAGATATGCGCGTGCTGTCTTTTGGAAGCGAAAGTGGAAAATTATCAGAATTAATAGACGCGGCAATGAATCTAAAAACAGAGAGCCCGGAATACAAAAAAGCAGTAAAAGAAAGTCTAGACAAAGGCGCAAGTTATCCAAAAGCTAGATCTACTGCAGCAAGAGAAGTATTCGGTCAAGACTTTGAATCGCTTATAAGCGAACCAAACAATATCCTTGCGATAGAATATATAAAAGCGCTGATAAGATATAACAGCATGGTCGCTCCCGCCACTCTAAAAAGGCTGGGAAGCGGTTATAATGAAACTCAATTAAAGGGCGTTTTTGATTCGGCTACCGCGATACGTACAGCCGTAAAAAACGGTTCTTGGGACAGTATAAGCTCTGTGCCTGACGATTTAAAGACACTATATAAAGATAATTATTATGACTTTTCCGCTATGCTGCAGGCGTTGTCCGATATCTGTATTTTTGATATTATTTCGTCTTCGCCCAAACAGCTCAAGAGTATCTTCGATTTTACCGAAGGCATAGAAAACCGCATTAAAGACAAAGTTCAAAAATATCATACGCTTGAAGATTTGGCGGCCAATATCAAGACCAAAAGATATACTCTCGCCAGACTAAAAAGAATGCTGCTTTATCCTGCGTTAAAAATAACCAAAGATTTGATTAACAACGCAAAAAAATGCCCCCCGTATATCAATGTGCTTGGCATAAAAAAGGACAAAAAAGAACTGCTTTCAAGACTGCCGGCTAACACAATCACTAGAAAAAAAGATATAGAAAAAATAAGCGATCCTTTTACCCTAGAAATGCTTAATGTCAATATCTTGGCCGATGACTTATACTGCCAGATAACCAAAAGAAAAAAGGGAATGTTTTTGGGACAAGGAATGATAGTGTATTAGGCAAATTAAAATCTGTTGAATTTTTCAACAGATTTTTTATTAATTAGATTTTTTACCATCTTCCGTTAAAAAATGAACACCAAAACAATTATCTATTTTTCCATCTTCAAGCTATAACACTTAAATAAAATTCATTGGTATCAGCACAATAACCAATAAAAGTCCGTCTTTATTATTAGAAATACTGACCAAGTCTAATTCATATAAGTTCCGCTAAATTTTATTGAATTCGTACTTTGGTTAATTACAATTCGACATTATCAAATTCATTAAAAAAACTTTGATAGTCAACGCTATCAGCATTTAACGTCACTGTACGAATTTGCGCCTTTTGATGATTACATCCTACAGACAATCCTAATTGCTTATTCTATTTAAAAACTGCTTTTCTTTATAATAGCGTTCTTTTAGTTCGCTATATTTGGACATAAGCATAAGCAGATATCTTTGCTTGGATACAAAATCCATTTGGTCGTATTTTTCGTGATCTATAAGATAGTTGACTGGATTAATAATGTCTTCGTTTTTATCCAAAATCTCGCACACTTTTTTGTACATAAGCTCGTCCGAATTGTTGACGCTGTTAATTGTCGCCTTAATTTCGCGTGTGTGCTTGGTCTTGTAGTACTCGTCAATAGATTGAGCATTTTTGCCCGAAGTGATAGCCTGCTCTCTTGCGTTTTCTCTTTCTTGTTTTACGGCAGTCCAGTAGCCGCTCTTAAGGCGAGCTTTCGCTCCCATAGCCAATTTTCTGAGTTCGCCTTTTTCTCTTTTACTTCTCATAACTTTCCAACCGCCTTTTTTAATTATAAAAAAAAGACCAAACTCTATTTCTAGACTTTGGTCTTTTGTAAACAAGATTCAACTTTTAATTAGTTTTTATTGGGTTTACGCTTTTTTGCGGCTTCCATTTTTTTCTTGCGGCGAACACTGGGTTTTTCATAGTGTTCCTTTTTACGAAGGTCGCCCATAATATTGTCTTTTTGACATTTTCTTTTCCAGCGTTTGATAGCGTCATCAATAGACTCTTTTTCATTTACCTTGACAGTTGACATGTTCTCGACCTCCTTCCCGCAAACCGGACAGATTCTTCAAAACCACAAACATTCTTAGGTTATTGAAGTGTATTATTATTTTATACTATCTGAAAAAAATAGTCAATTAATTACTTTATATTTTAATAGCTTATATTTTTTGCTCAATTATTCTCTAAAGTCAGGCCAGCCCAAACTTTGACCGCCCATAATATGAATATGAAGATGATGCACAGTTTGACCTGCACTCTCGCCCTGATTGATTATAAGTCTATAACCGTCAGACAATCCAAGAGTGTTTTTGAGTTCTGCGATCTTACTTAAGATATAGCCTATATCTTCCTTGTCCTGACTGTTCATTTCATCTATCAATGCATAATGATGTTTGGGTACGGCTAGATAATGAAGTTTTGCTTTAGGCGAAATATCTTCAAAAATTATCATTTTGTCGTCTTCATAATGTTTTTTGGACGGAATCTCGCCTTTTATTATCTTACAAAAAATACAATCCATAGCTTATCTCCTTTTTTGAGATTATTATATCAGAATTCCTTGTACACCGTCACGCATTCTTTGACCGATTTTAACTTTTAGCAGGCTGTCTTTTTGGGTATCTAGGGGCAGATAAACCTTAATATAATTTTCAGTGTGTCCAGTAATATATCCGTTTTCTTCCTGTTCGGTTATGACCTCGCCTGTTTTTCCGTATTCGCTTTTTAAAAACGCGTCAAACAGCTTTTCACGCAAAATCTCAAGGTCATGCACTCTTGCTCTTTTTACCGTCTTTTCAACTTGTGGCATCTTGGCGGCGCGTGTGCCTGCGCGCACCGAATACGGGAAAATATGCATATATGTCAAACCCGCTTTTTCTAATGTATCCAAAGTCTGACGGTGGTTTTCATCCGTTTCCATGGGAAAGCCCGCTATTATATCCGAAGTTATTGCGGCTCTAGGATAATATTGCTTAATCAACTTGCAGGCATCTATAATGTCTTGAGAATTATACTGCCTGTTCATATTCTTCAAAACCTCGTTGCTGCCGCTTTGGATAGACAGATGAAAATGCGGGCAATAATTGCCTTCTTTCATTGCTTCCAGCAACTCAGTCGTTACCGCTTTTACACCCAGAGAACTAATACGCACTCTTGCGCCTGTCTTGCCTACGCGTCTGACCAGATCCACAAATGTAAGCCCTTCGTACTTATAATCCGACAAGTCTATTCCGCCAAGAACAATTTCTTTTGACTGGCATTCCTGAATTTCTTTCAAAATAGAATCAATGCTTCTAGAACGGCTTCTTCCTCTCAAATAAGGCACTATGCAATAAGAGCAAAATTTATCGCAGCCGTCTTGGGCTTTTATATAGCTTCTTGTTCGGCTTCTGATCGGAGATTGGTCTTCGTAGTTTTTGCTTACGCTGACATCAAAAAATTTTCTTTCGCCGTTAAGATAACGCTCAATTATATTAACCTTGCCGCTTATTCCGCCTGCCGCCACCACATTGGGCAAATCCAAAAAACTCTTGGCTGCGTTTTGGGCGGCACAGCCCATGATAATAATGTCCGCGTTAGGCGACAATGTGTTGGCATGTCTTGCGGCCTGCCTAGATTTTCTTTCCGCTTCGGCTGTAACCGCGCATGTATTGATTATATATAGATCGGCATTGTCTTCAAAATTCTCTGTCACTTCATAACCGTGTTCTATGAGTTTTTTCAAGACAGCGCCTGATTCGTATTGATTGGTTTTACATCCTAATGTATGAACTACTGCTTTCAAATTATTCTCCTGCCTTCATCTGTTCAAAATGATACATTATTATTGACATTACGCTGATCGCCGCTGTTTCGGCACGCAAAATTCTTTTTCCCAAAGTTACAATATCAGCACCCAAAGATTTTGTCTGATTTACTTCAGACTCGCAAAATCCGCCTTCAGAACCTATGATAATTGCTATATTTTTTTTGTCTGTGGTCTTATTTAATGCTGTTTTTATATCCGTGCCTGTTTCCAATTCGTAGGGCATCAGGACATAATCATAATCTTTCAGCATCTCGACTACTTGGGGAAATGTCTTGACTTCTTCAATTTCGGGCGTAACCGCTCTGCCGCATTGTTTTGCCGCTTCAATTGCGATTTTTTTGAGTCTGTCCGTTTTTACGCTGACTGCTTTTACTTGGGTAAAGCTGGACAAAAACGGTACGATTTTTTTTACGCCAAGCTCGGTGCTTTTTTGACAAATCAACTCAAGCTTGTCGCCTTTTGGAACTGCCTGAAAAAGCGTTACTGATATGCTTGCTTCGGCTGTGTTATTTTTTCGTTCCAAAACCTTCAACTGCGCATGATTTTTGTTCAGACTTATTATCTCGCAAATATTATCTATTCCGTCATTAAAGCAAACGGTTATCTGCTCGCCTATTTGAGCGCGCATTACATTGACAAGATGATGATATTCTTCATCTTTTAGATAAATAATGTCATCAGGTGTATAAGATGTAAAAAACCGTTTTGCCATAAAGAATTATCCTTTTTTGTACATATAACAATGCCAGCAATCCATAGAAACATGAGATATAAGTGAAAAGTTTTGGAATGCGTTTTCTATGTCTTTGGTATAGCTGTCTATTATTCCGCTCAAAATCAATATGCCGTTTTCGTTAAGATATTGATAAAACAAATCTTTCAAACTTACCAATATGCCTGCGGTGATATTGGCCAATATTATATCCGCCTTATCTTTTGCCTTTTCCAGCGTTCCCCATATTGCATCCGCTTGGTATGCTGAGATATTGTTTAAGGCAAGGTTATCTTTTGTAACCTTAACCGCGCTTTCATCTGTGTCTATAAGCACTGCATATTTTGCGCCAAGTTTTAGGGCGGCTATTCCCAAAATTCCGCTTCCGCAGCCCACATCCAAAACAGTTTTTGAGTCTAAATCCACATTTTGCATTGCTTCAAGACACATTCTTGTAGTCTGGTGCGTACCTGTTCCGAAAGCCATTGACGGATTGATAAACACTATGGGCTTGTCTGTATGAAAGTCCTTAATCCATTCGGGTACTATGGCTATCTTTTCTAGCTCAATAGGCAAAAAGTATTTTTTCCATTCATCACGATACGTTATATCGTCTTTTAGTTCTATTTCTGCTTTATAGTCAAAATCGTCATTTATAGTTTTCAGATAATCAAGTTCATCCAAAAAAGCGCTCAAATCGCTGTCTGGATAAAAATACGCTCTTACATACACCTCTTTGGGTGCGTTCCGGATATCAATATCAGAATAATCCCACATTCCGGCTTCTTGGAGTTCTATATAATCCTGTTTATCCCATACGGCTACGCCTTCATATGCTCCGTCAGACAAAATAGCCGACACAATGTCTGAATACTTATGTGAACAAGTAATAGTAAGTTCTTTGTATTGCATAATCAATCTCTTTTAATTTATTTCCAAAGTTATATTAACATAAAATAAAAAAACCGCAATCAGTTTTGATGCGATTTTTTTTGTCAATGCTAGATTGCGGTTTGTTTTAACTTTTATTTCATGTATTCTTTTGCTTTCTCGTACTGATTACCGCTTATGCTCTTATGCAGTTCTTTGATAAGTTCCTTTTGGTCGCCTTTTAGGCTCTTGGGCAATTCGACGATCACCTTTAGGTACAAATCCCCGTACGAATCTCGCCTTAACAATTTCATGCCCTCGCCGCGCATTTTGAACACGGTATCAGTTTGAGTTCCTTCAGGTACAGTCAATGTAACAGAACCTTTCAAAGTGTTAATCTTGATCTTATCGCCCAAAATTGCCTGTGTAAATGTTATCGGAATGTCTGCATAAAGGTCATTGCCCTTTCTAACAAACAGCTTATGCGGCAATACCGTAACAGCAATAACAAGATTGCCCCTTTGGGTGGACTCGGCTATACCGTTGCCTTCGCCCTGTACAGTCATTATTTGACCGTTGTCAATGCCTGCGGGTATATTGATTTTGATTGTGCGGTTTTTCTTAACTGTGCCTTTTCCATGACATTCAGAACATGTCTGCTTGATTTTTTTGCCAGTGCCGCCGCATGTCGAACATGTTTGGGTATTGATTACGCGTCCAAACAATGTGTTTTGGGCGTATTGAACGCGTCCTGTACCTTTACAGTTGGGACATGTTGTATATTCGGTACCGTTTTTGGCACCCGTACCCTTACAAGCATCGCAATGTTCAACTCTTGAAATCGTAATGTCTTTGCTTACGCCAAAATACGCTTCTTCAAATGTCAAAGTGATTCCAAGCGAAATATCTGAAGGACGCACTTTTACGCGTCCTTCGGAATCCCCGCCCGAAAACATATTGATTATATCTTCAAAGAAACCGCCGCCACCGCTTGAAAAGCCGCCAAAACTTCCAAAGTTTCCAAAGTCAAAGCCGCCCATGCCGCCTGAGCCAGGGTCAGCCGTACCAAACCGGTCATAATTGGCGCGCTTTTTGGGATCGCTGAGCGTTTCATACGCTTCATTGATCTCCTTAAACTTTTCAGCGGCCTCAGCATTATCCGGATTCAAGTCTGGATGGTATTGCTTGGCAAGCTTTCTGTAAGCAGATTTTATATCACTGTCCGAAGCGTTTTTTTCCACTCCGAGTATTTCGTAATATGATTTTGCCATCTATGGTTATACTCTTTTTTGCTTATTGATTAATGGATATCAGGATTTACGCCGTCTTGAGGACCAGCCTGTTGTTGCTGATTCTGCTGATAGAACTTTGTGAAAATCTCGCTAGTTACCTTTTGAGTTTCATTCAAAGCATCCTTAATAGTGTCTTTGTTGTCACTCTTAACTGCATCTTTTAGGCTGTCAGCTGCTTTTTTGAGTCTGTCTTTTTCGTCTTCGCTAACCTTATCGCCGTTTTCATTGATAAACTTTTCAATGCCGAACACGATAGTATCAGCCTGGTTTTTGAGTTCAACAAGCTCTTTTCTTTCCTTGTCTTCTGCTTCGTATTTCTTAGCATCTTCAATAGCTTTGTTGATTTCTTCTTCAGACAAGTTGGAAGAAGCGGTTATTGAAATAGACTGCTCTTTTCCTGTGCCTTTATCCTTAGCTGTTACGTGAACTATACCGTTGGCATCGATATCAAATGTAACTTCAATCTGAGGAACGCCTCTAGGTGCAGGAGGAATACCTGTCAATTCAAATCTTCCCAAAGTCTTGTTATAAGCCGCAAGTTCTCTTTCGCCCTGCAAAATGTGAATATCTACTGAAGGCTGGTTGTCGGTTGCGGTAGAGAATATCTGGGATTTCTTGGTAGGAATGGTTGTGTTTCTTTCGATTAGCTTGGTGAAAATACCGCCCATTGTTTCGATACCCAATGACAACGGTGTTACGTCAAGCAACAAAACGTCTTTAACTTCGCCGACCAAAACACCTGCTTGAATAGCAGCACCTATAGCAACGCATTCATCAGGGTTAATGCCCTTGAAGGGTTCTTTGCCTGTAAAGTTCTTGACTGTTTCTACTACTGCAGGAATACGTGTTGAACCGCCGACCAATATAACCTTATCTATATCATTAATAGAAAGTTTGGAATCAGAAAGTGCACGTTTCATAGCTTCTAGAGTTTTTTGAGTCAAGTGTGCAGTCATCTGTTCAAACTTAGCTCTTGTCAGCTCATAATCAATGTGTTTAGGACCGCTGCTATCAGCTGTTATAAAAGGCAAGCTGATGTTGGTCTTTAGAACACTTGACAATTCAATCTTAGCTTTTTCGGCTGCATCTTTTAGTCTTTGCATAACCATACGGTCTTTGCTCAAATCAATGCCGTTTTCTTTTTTGAATGTGTCAACTATCCATTTTATAATTTCGTTATCATAGTCATCGCCGCCTAGTCTGTTGTCACCTGCGGTTGCCAAAACTTCAAATACGCCATCGCCGATTTCTAGTATGGACACGTCGAATGTACCGCCGCCCAAGTCATAAACCAAAATCTTGGCGTTTTTGTTGGTGCCCTTGTCAAGTCCGTAAGCAAGCGCAGCCGCTGTAGGCTCGTTGATTATTCTCAATACTTCAAGTCCTGCGATTCTGCCTGCGTCTTTGGTAGCCTGTCTTTGTGAGTCAGAGAAATACGCAGGAACAGTTATAACAGCTTGAGTTATTTTTGTTCCAAGATAGTTCTCTGCATCTGCCTTTAACTTTTGCAAAATCATTGCAGATATTTCTTGAGGTGTGTAGTTTTTATCGTCAATTTTAACCTTTCTTTCACTGCCCATATCTCTCTTGATTGAGATTACAGTTCTTTCAGGGTTAGCTATCGCTTGTCTTTTTGCTATTTGTCCAACAAGCCTCTCTCCATCTTTCGAAAAACCAACTACAGAAGGAGTTGTTCTCATACCTTCTGAATTAGGTATAACGGTAGGTTCTCCGCCTTCCATTACGGCAACGCATGAGTTTGTTGTTCCTAAGTCAATTCCTATTACTTTGCCCATAATTATTTTTTTATCTCCTTTTAATGCGATTTCTAAATTTATATGTTATTCGGCTACTTTAACGCTGCTATAGCGCAGTATCTTTTCGCCCAAACGATATCCTTTGTTTACAACTTCTATTATTTTGCCTGATTCAACGCCTTCTTGTTTAACTTTTTCTACAGCGTTGTGAATATTGGGATCAAAATCCATTCCTAATGCTTCGATTTCTTGTACGCCAAAATTACCAAGCATATTTTCTATCTGACGATAAATCATTTTTATTCCGTCAATTGTTGTGCTGTCTTTTATCATCTTTTGCGCTTGTTCAATGATATCCAAAATCTTAATCACTTCAATCAAGACTTCGGCATTGCCCTCTGTTCTTGCGGACTTTATGCTGTCGGCATTTCTTCTTCTGTAGTTATCAAAATCAGATTGAAGGCTTATAACTCGTCTTGCAAGTTCGTCTGCTCTAGCCTTTTCTTGAGTTGCTAATTGTTTAGCTTCTTCTATCTGATTATTAAGCCCTTGAAGATGTTCGTTGAACGCCTTTAATGCTTCTATCTGTTCTTGGGTCATTTCAACTGTATCTTGTTGATTGTTAATATCAGCATTTTGGGCTGTTTCTTGTGTATCGCAATTACAATTTGCATCTTGCTCATCGCAGCAGCATTTGTTTTCTGCTGTGCAGTTTTGTTCTTCGGGTGTGCCTTGTTGTTTTACGTCGTTGTTATTAGACATTAATATCCTCCAAAATTATTCAAGCTCATTATTTTTATCTTTTTCGTCATCGTTGTTTCCTATCGAAATATTGATGTTATTGTTCATAGTTTCGCTCAAAGTCTTTCCTATATAGTCAAGTACAGAAACTACTTTTGAATAATCCATTCTGATAGGTCCGATTACACCTGCTTGACCAATACTCTTTCCATTAAGCATGTAACTTGCGGTAATTATAGTACAGTCCGACAAAGAATCGCACTCGTCTTTGCCTATTCTTATATTTAATTCAACATTGTCTGTGGTTTTAAGCGCGGGCAATAGCTGTTCTTTTGCTTCCAGCATAGCGATTATAGATTTTGCCTTGGCTATATTGCTGTATTCGGGGTATTCTAACAGCTTAGAAGCTCCTTCTAAGACAAAGTCCTCTGTACCTGCCTGCTCATAGTATTTCTTAATAATATCCAAAATAGCATCAAATATTTTTTGATAGCCCCTAATAGTCTGCTTGATAGCCTGATTGGGCTTCATAACCTGCGCTATTTTCTTTCCACCAAAAGCCTGCATTGATAATTTGGATACAGCGTCAAAATAGCTGTCGTCCATTTCTTCTTCCATATTGACAACGGCGTCTTTCAAAACACCCAAATCGGTAACAACTATAACCAATGCGGTCTTAGCGGTCAGTTTGACGATCTTAATATTTTCTATAATTGCTTCTGAAATATCATTGACAAATGCCAATGACGTATAATTAGTAACTTCTGAGATGACTTGAGCTGTTTTTTTCAAGACATCTTTTATCTGAATCATCTGCTGATTGAATTGACTTTTTATAAGCTTAAGCTCGGCATGGGATAACTTTCTCTTGGGCATGAGCTGCTCAACATACAACTTATATGCTTCTTTGGTAGGTACTCTACCTGCTGAAGTGTGCGGCTGATAAAGATAACCCATTTCTTCTAATGCCGCAAGCTCGTTTCTTATAGTAGCCGAGCTAAATTCAGGCAAGTGCCTTGATTGAATATCCGCACTGCTGATAGGCTCAGCTTGATTGATATAATCTTCTACTATTGATTTTAATATTTTTGCTTTTCTTTCAGATAATTTGGGCATTTTTTATCCACTAATTAATGTATTTTATATTATACGCTCTTTAGCAGTTTTTTATTAAGAGCAATAGCAGTCTATCCTCTTGAGTGCTAAAACAATATTAGCATTATAGATATGCTTTGTCAACAAATTTTTGACAAAGTTGATAATATTTTGTACATATTGAAAATATTTGAAAATACTTGATGTCTTAAAAAAAGAGTTTTAAATTAAAGCAAAAATAGAAGATAAAAAGAAAATAATGTTTCATAAAATCTATTGATGTTTTAAATAGATAAAAATAGGCTTTTTAGTCCTTATGTAGATTTTGCCTGCATTTGTTGCAATAGCCGAAAATCTCAAGTCTGTGTCCTGTAACTTCAAAACCTTTTTCATTGGTCAACCGCTGTTCATAAGCTTCAAGCGGACAATGCATTATGGGCAGCATTTTTTTGCATGTGATGCATACAAAATAGTGCTTATGCTCGTGGCCGTTAAGTTCAAACAAAGTCTTATCGGTGCCGTTGAGTATAACAGTGCGGATTATATTTTTGTCTTCCAATGTTTCCAATGTCCTATAAACAGTAGAAAGATTGATGCTTACATCTTTTTTAATGAGATTGTTATATATTTCCTCAGCGGATACCGGCTCGTGCAAATCAGAAAGCAAGTTCATAATTTCCATACGGTGCTTGGTAGGTTTCAGACCATAATTAATAAGCTCATTTTTGATTTTTGTCATAATGTTTTTTCCTGTCTTTTTAGTTTTATCATACGAAGTTTTTTGATAACCGCTTTTATTAAAAGAATAGCCAAAAAGCATGCCACTCCGCTAAGCACTATCACAGAACCAGGTTTTAGCCCTTGATAAAACGAAACAAACAAACCGATTATGGTAAACGAAAGCGCGAACAAAACAGAAAAGATTACTGTTGTAAAATAGCTTTTGCTGACCTGCATAGAACAAGCAACAGGCACTACTATAATTGAAGAAACGATCAGCGCTCCTACCGTTCTGGACGCAACCGAAACTGTAATAGCGGTCAAAATTGTGAATATAAAGTTGACTGTCTTTACTTTTACACCTGACAGTCTTGCACTCTTTTCGTCAAAAGCTATATAAAACAGCTCTCTGTACAAAATTACAAATGTCAGCAAAACCAAAGCCGACAGTGCTGTGATTATATAAACTTCTAGATCTGTAATAGATATAATGCTTCCGAACAAAAAGCTGTCAAAATTAGTAGCTGTCTTGACATGGTCGGATAACACACCTGCAAGTCCTATGCCTAAGGACATAATGATAACAATGGATATTTCGGAATATTTGGGCAGTTTTTTTCGGATCGCCTCAATGCTAAGGGCCGCAATAACACACGCTAAAATCGCTCCTAAAACCGGACTGACATTAAACACAAAGCCTGCCGCAACGCCTGCAAGCGAAGTATGAGAAAGCGCATCTCCTATCATAGATAGGCGTTTTAGTACAATGGTAATTCCTATGCAGGGAATAATCAACGCTATCAAAATGCCCACCAAAAAGGCTTTTTGCATAAATACATATTCAAATATTTCCATCGTCTTCTCCGTTGTCTGCGTGTTTGTGATGATACTTTAGTTCTAATTCCAGCTGTTCTTTGGTTAGTTCTAAAAAATTACCTTTGCCTAGACACAAAATGCGCGAACAGTATTTTGAGGCGCGTTCACTATCATGCGTTACCATAAGCACTGTGATGTTTTGCTCTTTGCATTTTTGTTTTAAAATTTCATATATTTCAGATGAAGTGGCTCTGTCTATACCCGTAGTAGGCTCGTCCAATATAAGCAGGTCGCAATCGCCTGCCAATGCCTTTGCCAGCATTACACGCTGTTTTTGTCCGCCTGACAGGTTAGTGATAAGCCTGTTGGCATAGTTTTGCATGCCGACCAGTTCTAACGCCTGCATTGCTTTTTGCTTAGCGTTTTTTCCAAATTTCAAAAAACCGTATTTGCTGTATAGCCCAAGTTTTACGATTTCCAACACAGTCGCAGGAAAGTTATTGCCAAGCGATATGCTGTTTTGGGCAACATAGCCTATGCGTTTGAAGTCTTTGAACTTTTTTATGTCTTGTCCAAAAAGATATATTTCACCCGAATCGCTTTTGAGTTCGTCAAGCAGCAGCTTGACAAAGGTACTTTTGCCAGAACCGTTGGAGCCTATAACCCCCACAAATTCTCCGCGATTGGCGTAAAAGTCTAAGTTTTTTAGCACTCTTTGAGTGCCGTAAGAAAAATTCAAATTATTAACTTGTATTACTGTTTGTTCCATTTTAAATTCCGTTTTGTAAAGTTAATGCGTTTTTTATTGCAAACAGATTGGCGCGCATTACAGAAAAATAATCTGCGTTGTTTTTTATCTCGCTGCTTGTAAGGCTTTCCAATGGATTGAGAGGTACCAATTCCACTTTGACACCGTCTTCTTTATTAAGATTGCTAAAAAGTTCTTTTCCCGAGGCAGGCTCATAAAAAACAACTTTGATGTTTTTGGTTTTTATTTCTTGTATGATTTCTGCCAATTTTTTAGGGTTTGACGATTCTGAATGAAGTCCTAGCAGCGCAATCTGATTGAGATTGTATTCTTGACACAGATACGAAAAAGCCTGATGAGAAACGATTATATCTCTTTTTTCAAAACCCTGTAACTGAGTTCTAAACTCATTGTCAAGGTTGTCGCATTCTTGGGCATATCTTTCATAATTGCTTTGATAAATTTGCGCGTTATCCGGATCAATTTCGACAAACGCATCTTTTATATTTGATAAGATTATTTTTGCATTTTTGGGCGACAGCCAAATATGCGGATCTGCTTTATTATGCTCTTCTTCGCCTTCGTGTTCGTCTTCATGCCCGCCGTCAATAATGCTGACGCCGTCTGATGCTTTTACCACTTTTAGATTAGGATTATTTAAAGAAGCGAGCACTTTATCCACCCAGTGCTCCATGCCAAGCCCGTTATAAATAAAAATATCGGCTTTGTTAAGATTGATAATATCTTTAGTAGAGGGTTCATAGTCATGTGCATCTGCGCCTTGCGGCATGATGTTATACACCTTGATATCATCGCCAGCAATTTTTTGGGCAAAATCATACATGGTATAAAAACTTGCATATACCTTAATTTTTCCGTCATCAGCTTTATCTTTACAGCCAAACATAAAAAACGGAACTATCAACAAACACACTAAAAACCATCTTTTCATCAAAAATCATCAACCTTTTTATAAAACATTTGATTGCAAATGAGTTGCATTTGCAAGTATTAAATTTAATGTATAACCAAATTTATGTCAAGCAGTTTTTTGCAAGAAAAACACAAAAAAATTTTATAAAATAATTATACTCCAATATTAAACACTCTATGCAGTTACAAAATTTTAAGAATAATTATGAACAAGTTTTTTAGATTATGCATACTATAAAATAAGCAAAGGTAATTACTCTTAGCATCTATCTCCTCCAAATCATTAGATTGTAGGCGGATAAAATCTATCCGCCTGCAAATTTGTAGAAAAGATTTTAAAAATCTATTGCTTATATAGTCAATCCAAATTCCAAAGCCAAGAATTCTAGTTTATGATAATATTGAGAAAACCAAAAAATATGATCGTTTTTAAAATGCCATTTTGAACTGAAATCCATTTTGTTATATAGTTCTATCAGCTCTTTTACTTTGTCTATATCCGGAGTTTCAAGTAATTCTATTTTATTTTTTAGCTGCTCCATATAGCCTTTTTGAGTGCTGAAATACTCATAAGCTGTTTTATATATATTTTTTGAGGTTTTCGGCAGCATATTAGCTTGTGTTTTACTAAGAGAGTTATAGGCTTGTATCATTTCGGTCATTTTTATATAATTGTCCATTCCATAATACACCGCATAATCTGACGGTCCTGCATATCCTATTTCGATAATCTTTTTCACAGCAAAAATTACTTTATTGTCAATTTTAGAAAGATATCTATACAGCTTTTGGATTTTTTCTTCGCCTATTATTTTGGTTATCTGTACTTCGTCTAGGGCAAGATATTTTTCATATACGTTTAAAATCTGTTTTTTTGTGCTTCTGTCATTAAGAGAATCTATCGCTATGATTACATTTTGGGCTTGTAGTATCAGTCCGAAAGCCTGATTATAATACGATGAAATTCTTGTAAGATATACTTCGGACAAATTTTGCTGCTGGTCTTCGTTAAGTCTGTTGGCATATATATCCCATGCTTCAAAAACCTTGTCAGCTTGGTCTATTACATATTCTTTATCCACATGTAAAAACAGCTCTAAAGTTTTTGCGATCGCTACGACTTTTTCAATCCCATCAAATAGTTCGCAGTAAGCGTCTTTAGCTTGGTTTAGTCTGGTGTCGTCTATCAATTTTTTTTGACCATCGGTAAGTTTATAAAACTCTTTTTGCGCGGTAAAAATGGCGTCTTCGTCCAAGGCGGTTATTTCGTCTGCGGGTTTAAGTCTGTCAATCATATTTTGAACAGCATTAATGCGTTTTGAATAAGCTGGGCTTAATCCATCAAAAACATAGCTGAAATTATATATATCAGTTTCGTGGATGCTATCATCTTTGCTTACCACAGCAGTATTATATATTAAGATATTGGAGTTATTGCTATCAAAATAAAATTCTTGAATATTTTGGGCGTTATATTCAATCTGATAGCCTTTGTCTTGAACGATTTTAAGATTTTGCATTTTTGCGCCGTTCATATAGTCCGGCACATTGCCTAATGCCTGTATATCAAGTCCTGCAAAAAAACTCATTAAATTATCTTTAGTATCGTCTAGGCCCAAATCAAACTCATATTTCCTGCCTGAAGAAAAGTTTAAAAACATACTAGCTCCAAACTGCTGACTAGAGTCTAATTTAAAATCATTTTTTGATTTTATAGTCATAACCACATCTTCATCAGGAATAAAACATCTTTTTTCTTGATTCCAGTGAGAAGTCAATACGCATTTTTCAAAATCAAGATAATCGTCTAAAGCCAAATACCAATTTCCTGTTAAAGTATCGCAAACTATTCCAAAAAAGCTGCCAAATGCATAAAAGCCTATTTTGGCATAAACCGGCTGGTCCAGATTTTGTGACGGATAAAGCTGCATGGCAGATAGTTCAATGTTATACGATAATGCAGATATATTAGGCAAAGGCAGCGAAATCAAAAAAGCGTCAATAGATGGATCAATTATACTAATTAATCTAGACTTTTGGTCTTGGGAATTTGGTCCTATTATTTGGGAACTTTGCAAAACATAATTAGGACTTTTGCCAAAAACTGCTGTGATATTGTCGGCACCCGCCAAATCATCAATAAAACAAAATTCTTGAGCCTCTACAGAATCAAGACTTACCGCGTTTTGATAATAAAAGATTCTGTCAGCATACTGGCTGTATTGATACAGCTTTTTGTCGCTGTCATGTCCCCTTGCCTTAGTGATATAGGCATTTTCCCGCGGGTTTTGGGATAAATAATCAATGGCTGTGTAAAGACTGTTAAAACTTTCAATTAATGTTCCATCTTGCTCATAAGCATTATAGCAAACAGGTCTGGAGTCATTAACTCTCACTTTAGAATTATTAGGAACTAAAAAAGATTGAATTACGGTGTTGGTGTTTTGGTCGTTTATTAATAGATTATCTTTGCACACATTAGTGCAAAAACAAGGCAAAATCAATAAAAAAAACAATAACAGCTTTCTCACCGTTTCTCCAAAAAAAACATATTTAATATATATTAATTTGGCATTAAAACAAAAAAAATATAAGGTGTAATTATTGTCATATATAATTACACCTTATTTTTTATGTTGTTATTTTACTTATGCTTTTTTGATTATGTTAGAAATGGCAAGATTTTGTGCCAATAAAAATGCGCCGTTTATCGTGCAGTTTTCATCCTTGCTGTATAAAACCTGTGTTTTTAGATATTGGTTTTGAGACAGTTCTTGTCTTATAATTTCCAAGAAGCCCTCTCCCAGACTTCGTATGCTACCGTTAATCAAAACTATTTGGGTGTCCAAAATCAAAAGCAAATCAATTATAGCTTTGGAAACTCTTTTGGCAAAATTATTCACGACTTTTACGATTTGCTCTTCTCCTGTCTTAAAGCCTTGCGAAATCTGATTGAGCGATAATTTATGTCCAGCTTCTTCAAACAGTTTTATCAAAGCTCTTACGGAGATCAGATTATCCAAAATATCGCCTGTCAAGTTGTCTTTTATAAGCCCGATTTCGCCTGCAAAGCCCCGGTTTCCTTCATACACATTGCCGCCCCACGCAAAAGCGCAGCCTGCGCCTTTATCCAAATACAGCATTACCACCGAATCGGGTTTTTGAGCTTGAGCGTTTTGGTACTCGCTTACCAAAGCCAAACATACGTCGTTTTTTACAGCTACGGGAGCATTGAGATTGTCCTCAAACATCTTTTTGAGATTTATCTTGGAAGCGTCTTTGTACCTTAGCGCGTAAATAAATGATCCGTCTGTATTAATTCTGCCTGACGTTATAACGATAACTGATAACAGATTTTTTATTTTTTTCTCTTTTAAAAAGTCTTTTATAAGTTTTATGCAGTTGTTAAGATGTTCTATATCATAAACCAAAACGGTGGGCAAGGTAAGCTCATGCTGCATTTTGCCTGCAAAATCAAAGACCTTCAAAAAGAATTTCTCCATGTCGATTATGGCAATATGCCCCAATTTCGCGTTGATTTCTAATCTGATAGGTCTTCGTCCGATTTCATTTTTTTCGGGCGGCTGACTTTCTATTATCAATTTAAAGTCTTTTAGTTCGCGCGTTATTTTTGCCAAAGCAGTATTTGATAGATGTAAAATATCCGCCATCTCTTTACAAGACAGCGGTTTTTCTTTCAAGAGCTCCAATACAAGCTGCTGATTGATTTCTCTTATATGGCTCTGATTCTTTCCATGATTTTTATGCATCTTATAAAAATGCGGCTGTTATAGAACTTCCTATTCTTCTCAAACTTCCGTCTGGAATATATACCGTGAGTTTTAGATCGTCAAATACTTTTTCTAATACCTCTCGGCATCTATTGACGATAACTTCTCCACGTTCGCCGCTTGTTACCCCACCTGAAATAATTACGGTATCTATATCGTAGAATTCCGAATATGTCTTTAGGGCACAGGCAAGATAAACGCCTATATCCTTAAGTATATTATAAACCCTTGAGTCTTTTGCGTCCAGTAACTCTTGAAGATAAGTCAGTTTGTCTGTAGGTGTTTTGAAGCTAGACAAATCCATACCGGACATTTCGGCAAGTTTAATCATACCGTCCTGAGAAAGGTATTTTACGCCACAACCAATATCTCCGCTCCACTCGTCTATCGCTGCATCAGCATTGAGGTCAATAGGCACAAACGCAAGCTCATTTAGCCAGCCGGCAAGTCCAAAATTTTGGTCTATATATCCGCCTGCTTCGCTTGTTCCCATACTGATCGCCAAGATTTTTCCGCGGTTTAGGTATCTTGCGCCTGTAAGCGCTGCAACATCGCCATCGTTAGCGACCTTGAGTCTGGGAATGTCCAACTCTTTGCACAAATCAATCAAAATATTTTTTATATGTTTTGAAAAGTTTTCATCATCCACGCTTATAAATATTGAAGCAACTCTGACCTGGTTGTCGATATATACGCCTGCTGCGCTTACGCCCAAAGAATCTACATTTTTTAGTGCCTGCATTTCTGTCATTATTACTTTTTTCAAAAAATCATAATGATATTTTGGATCAGAATTGACTTTGGGCTGCCAAGGCGTTTCGTGATTAGAGACAAGTTTGCCGTCAACTATTGCAGAACTCTTCAAAAAGCTGCCGCCAATGTCAAGTCCTATGCGGCTGCCTTTTTGGGTATTTTGCATGGATGTAGCCACTTCCAAAGTATCAGGCACATTATTATAATCAGTAATGATTATTTCAAACGGCTCTAGATAAATTTTGGACATAAAGAAAAAGTCAAAGCTTCGTTTTCCGTTAGGACTATATATTTCTTTAAGTTTTTGACAAAGCTCATTATCTCCGCCTAAGATCACTTTGTATCCGCCAAAAACCCATAGCAAGCATTTTAATATGCGTTCGGTTATCAAAAGATTGCGGTCAAAGTTTTCTTTGCCCTTTAGAATTTCCAGTCTATAAGTATGTCTATATCCGCCGTTTCGCTCGATGCAAATAGCAAAAGGCTCACCGCCCTGCTTTTTTACATCATTTTTAAATTCTTCATAAACCAAACAAAACGGTTTGAAGTTTTTATCTATTAAAGTCAAATTGTTCATAAATTCAGTCCTAAATAATCTTTTTTAATGAGCTTATTACATTGTTTTTAAAATCATCAATAAAGCCTGCAATATATTCGGTGATATCCATATTGTCGTCTTCAATCAATGGTGTAAGGTCAAGAGCAAAATTTAGTTTGCTAAAAGAGTCAACGCTGTGGCTTTCAAAAAATGTAGCGTTGGCAAGTCTTCTGCCTTCTGCTGCTAAGTCATATCTCTTGCCGCCTGCTATCTGTGAATCAAATACTCCAAGCAAGGCTCTTTCTAGATTGGGATGAGAATCGCAGCCCAGCAAAACCTTTTTGCTGTCATCTAGCCAGTCTAGATCTCTCCAGACTTCTACACCGTACAGCTTTTGAGGTCTTATGCTCTTATCTAGACTTCTTATAGCTTTTATAACCTTGGTAACAACTCCCAAATGCGTAAGATGCTTATCGGCAAGGTTGTGAGTATAAACGATTTTAGGACGGGATTGGGTCAAAATTCTTACATAATCGTTGACAATATCGGTGTTGTTGGGATCTTTTATAGCTTTGCTGGTATATTTCAAAAGATGAAGCTCAAGGTATTGTCCTACATCGGCAGCTTGCTTTTGTTCTTTCATACGTACCTGAACCATCTGTTCATCCGTATAATCTTTGTAAAATCCTGTTCTTGCGCTGCCTGCTCCGTCAGCGGTTACGACCGCCGAAAATGCTTCGTTTGGATTATTGTAGCAATCCAAAATTGCGCTATAAGCCAAAAGCTCGACATCGTCCTGATGCGCTGCTATGCACAATCTGATATTGTCAGCCTTTTCGCGCTTGTTAGGTCTATATATTTCCTGCTCTCTATTCATTTTGATTACTCCTTATTTATTTTGTAATCGTAACTTTCTTAAGTCCTCTAGGCGCGTCTGGATTAAGTCCGCGTGCAACGCTCATATAGCAAGCCCACAATTGAGAAGCTACTACATTATAAAAAGGCATTACATAGTCCGAACCCTCTACCGGCAAAAGCATTGTGTCTGTAGCACCTTGCGCGATAGTTTGGTCATTGGTCATTACAATAACCTTTGCATCTACGCCCAAAAGCTTATCTTTCATCTCAACCATATCGTTTTGGCTCAGACCTTTGGGTGCAATTAACATCACTGTGGATTTGTCGTCAACAATAGCAAAAGGTCCATGATGAAAATCGCTGGCGGCATAAGCACGCGCGTTAATATATGTGGTTTCCTGAATCTTTAGTGCTGTTTCTTGAGCAATGGCATAGTTTGTGCCTCTAGCCAGCACTATTAATGAACTCATATTCTTATACTTTTCGCTCAAAACTGCAATATTTTCTTTGAGCGCAAAGATTTTATTTAAGTTTTCAGGAACAGATTCTAATTCTGCTTTTACTTCTTCGTTTTCTGCATAATACGCTGCTAAATTAGCCAGCAAATACATCTGTGAAGTGAATGTCTTGGTTGCAGCTACGCTGCGCTCTTTGTCTGCGTTGCAATAAAGATGAAAATCAGCAAGCTTAGCCATTTTGGATTCTAGGTTGTTGGTTATGCATACGGTAACAGCGCCTGATTCTTTAGCGTTGTTGATAACCGCCATAACGTCTTCAGCCGCACCGCTTTGAGATACGCCAATAACAAGGCTGTGTTTTAATGAAAGCTTGGTGTTATACAATGTGTTGATGCTAGGCGCTGCCAAAGCAACAGGCAGACCAGCCAGACTTTCAAAAACATATTTAAAATAATTGGAAGCGTTGTCGCTGCTGCCTCTTGCTGCAACAACAACATTTTCTATGTTTTTTTCTTTTAGTGTTTTTACAAGGTCATTTAGAGTTTGTTTATTATAGTTCAAACAGTTTTTTAGAACATCGCTTTGTTGAAAAATTTCACTTTCCATTATTGTCATAATAATTCACCTATTTATTAAATTTAGTTTAATAATTATATCATTAAATATAATTATAGTCAAATATAGTTATTTGCATTTAGTAACAATATAACGGCACATATTAAAATCAATCTTTTTTTCTACTATGACAATAAAGACATTAAAAAATGGCTTTTTGAAATTTCAAAAAAGCCATTTAAAATATCATTTTTAATTCTAGTTTTTAATCAAAGTTAATTTTTTCACTAATGATATAAATAGGACGGTTTTTCACTTCGTCATAAACTCTGCCAAGATAAATTCCTATAATGCCTAAAGCCATAAGAGTTATAGACAAACCAAGTCCAAGAGACGGGAACAACCAATAAACAACATTAGAGATCACTTTGGTAAGCTGCAAAGTTAGGACTGCAATATAGCCCAAAAATGAAAGCACTCCAAAAAATACTCCAAGTCCCAAAATAAATGACAAAGGATAATTGGTATTACTTATTATGCCGTCGCTTGCAAGTTTGACCATTTTTTTAAGAGTGTATTTGGTTTCGCCTGCAAATCTAGGATTGCGTTCATATAAAACTGCAGCTTGTTTAAATCCTACCCAGGAATTCATACCTCTTAAATACCTGTTTTTTTCAGGCATGCTGATAATTGCATCTGCAGCTTTTCTAGACACAAGTCTAAAGTCCCCTGTGTCTTTAGGAATATTAAGTCCTGTAATACGCGCCAAAAATCTATAATACAAAAACGCAGTAAGTTTTTTTAGCGGCTTTTCGCCTTTTCTTTTTGTACGCTTGCCATAAACAATATCATAGCCTTCTTTCCACTTTTTGATCATCTCGTGTACAACTTCGGGAGGATCTTGAAGGTCTGCGTCCAAAATTATTAGAGCTTGTCCGCAAGCTTCTTTCATTCCTGCACTTACTGCAGGCTGATGTCCAAAGTTTCTGCTAAATGATATAACTTTTACCGTTTTATCTTCTTGAGCAAATCTTTTTAAAATATCTAAAGATTTGTCCTTGCTCCCATCATTGACAAATATTATTTCGTACTCACCGTCAAATTTTTGTGCGGTCTTTTTTACCTCACTATAACATTCATCCAAAACTTTTTCTTCGTTATATACAGGTATAATTAAAGAATATTGCACGCTCATTTTTTTCTCCTAAAATCCCTTTTTAATGTTTGGTTTTAATTTCGGCTGTTTCTGCTTTTACGTTATCAGCGGTCTTGCGGTTATCTCTAAAGACAAAGACTTTTCGTGTAACATAATTAAATACTAGCACAAAAATCGTTATAACTATCTTTACCAGCCAATAATTGATTTTGAGTTTTTCAAAGAATACCCACATTCCCGCCAAATGTATAAAAAATCCTATTATTGACAAGACAGCAAACAGCATCGCTCCATTAAATGTCTTGGCGTATTCTTTTTGCTCAAATACAAACTTAACGCTCATTATATAATTAAATACAAGACCTAGCACAAAGCCCATGCCTGTTCCTAGTATTGATGAGTAAGCGGCTATCTCATTTTTTCTTTTGCTGCTTTCAATAATGACATTAAGAAAGTTATATGAAAAGACTTTCATATTGATAAAATAAATGACCAAAGCCATTACAAGCATATCTATTATAGTCGCAAATCCGCCCACAACCAAAAACTTAAATATCTCCCATAAGCGCGGATATTTTTTAGTCAATTCTGTTAATTTTTGAATTGATTTTTTCAAGTTTTTCCCCTTCTTTAATTAACTATTTATCATTATAAATTATATAATCGCAATGTCAATACTATCAATCAATATTGTATAGATATATTTTCCAATAACTGTTTTGCCTTTCGAACACACCGTCTAAGGTTAGACCAAGCTCATCAAAGTTATTGATCGGCAACGCCGAAAAGATGTATTGGCAGCCCATTTCTTTTAGCTTTTGGGTATTAATATCAAGATCATTGATTTGCTTGCCTGCATTTTTAGAAACCGTATATATTTTTGGTATTTCAGCCGACAAGATATAGCACTTATTGCCCCAATAATCAAAATATTGTCTTAAATGCTCGCTCTTTTCAAGCTCGCCTGCTATTATCTCTCTAAATTCATGCTTATACTCCAAAGGATAGTTTTGGAAAAAACCGTCCAAGGTATAAAAACCGTTCATACTAGCAATAGCCGGATAAATTCCAAGGCTTACAACCTTATATTCGTCTTGCGGTTTGCCAATATGATCTTTTATTATTTTAAAAAGCTCTTCATCTACATATTGTTTATAAGTAGGATAATTTTCTTTAATACGGTCTTTATCAAAAACACTATTAATGGTGGCATAATAACCTACATCAGGAGATGCAAACTCATATACGCCCAAAACGGTATAAGACATTACAACACACAAAATTACGCCAAGTACAATGCATGCCGGTTTTTTGAGACCGTTTAACTTTTTTATAAGATTTTCAAATACTCCCCAATCAACAAGCAGCTTTAAACTTATTGCAAAGATTATTGCCCAAGTTACCGCATAGCTTAGAAACATACGGTGAAATTGAAAACCTTTCAAAACTCCAAGATGATCGATTATAAAAGTAACAGGCTTGGTATAATACAATCCGTTAATAATTGCGCACAAAAAGTTGTATCCAACCAGCAACCAAACTATTTTGAGATATTTTTTGTCTGTTTGGTTTAATTCGTTATTTTTATCCTTAACAATAGCAATTATCGCCATTGGTATTAACACCAAAAAGCTATAAATTTGTCCGCTTGCGGCATGAACTTGTCCTACAAAAAACAAGACAAACACTTCTTCAAAGAAGTTTGTGCTTGTAAGCCTGTTCATAAAGATAAGCGAACGTTCTATGCGTTCGATGCGCATGGAAACATAGTTGTCAAACAATGTCATATATATCATCTTGATATTGGTCAATACATATATTCCTGTTAACAAAGCTAGACCGATCCAAAGATGATAAGTGTTTTTAAAGCCTTTTTTTATGGTAACTACAAGAGCAAGAATTCCAAAATAGACGAGCAGATAATATCCAGTCAAGATCAATGAAGACGATACTCCAAAAAACGCTATAAGAAGATATGATATTGCTTTCTTTTGGTTTTTGTACAAATTCCATACTGCCAAAACCAAAATCGGCTGGCCATAAATAGATAAGCCATATACAGAAAATACAGGAAGGAGTGCAAAAATCAAACTTGCAAAAAAGCTGATATAGCAATACTCCTTTTGAATAATACGATTAAGTAAAAAATACAATCCCAAAAAACCTGTGATTTTTACAAAGAAGTCATTGAAAATATATGCCCAAAAAGTAGGCAGAACCATATATATCAGCGTTTGAATAGGAGAAAAGACATTAACAGAACCTACTGACAATCCGTCCATAATCTCCGGCATATTGCCGTTAAAGCTAAGGAGATATTTTCCGCTGAGCTTATAAAACAAAATTTCAGAATCCAGATTATCAAAAATACGAATATGAGAATTTTCCCCCGCTGCTAGGTAAGGAATATAATAAAGAACAATTAGACCTAATCCAATAAAAAGAAAAAGTCGATATAAATCTATAGACTTTTTTGGTTGAGAATCAATATCATTCATTAAATTAATTTTATTGTTAAAAATTTTTAAAGTCAAATAAAATTATCTTATTTTAATCTATTTTCATATACTCTGTAATTCTTTTTGATTTTCTTAATATAGCCTTGAGTTTCTTTAAATGGAATATATTTTAAGGTTACTCCGTCATCTGAATATTCTGGGTTATTAAGCCAAGAGGACACATTGCCCTCGCCTGCGTTATATGCTGCAAGCGCGGTATAAATGTTTTTGAATTTTTTTAGCATACTGTCAAAAAAATGCACGCCTATTTTTATATTGACATCGGGATCATACAACATATTAGTGGTAAAGCCTTCAATATTTAACTCCTGCGCTACCATAGCCGCAGTGGCAGGCATAAGCTGCATAAGCCCTATTGCGCCTGCGTTGCTAACAGCATCAGGATTAAAAGTGCTTTCTGTTCTTATGATAGAAAAAATCATAGCTTCGTCAAGGCTATAATTCTTGCAATGTTTATAAATTATATCCTTATACTTAAGCGGATAAGAAATCATGACATAAATATTGGCGGCAATCAGCATAGCCGTAACTGCCGTCAAAAAAATAATTGCATAAATACGTATTGAAATTAACTTTTTCAAAGCATACTCAATTCATGGATTAATTTGCGATACTCGGTCTTTATTTGATCAACAAATTCCTGTTCGCTGCCATTGTTATGTATCACCAGATCGGCTACCTTTAATCTTTCTTCATCGCTTGCCTGATGATTCAAAATATTATATGCCTGCTGTATGCTAATATTATCACGCCGCATCATTCTTTTTATGCGTGAATTTATATCGGCGATAATAACCCATACGCGGTCAAACATATCTATCATGCCGCTTTCCACCAAAAGCGGTATGACCACAAAAACGACCGAACAGTTTTTTTGCTCATCTATCTGTCTTTGAATTTCTTGTCTGATTAACGGATGAGTAATTGAATTAAGAAGTTTTACTCTTTGTGTATCCTGAAAAACATATTGCGAAAATTTGCGCCTAATAAGCTCGCCGTTTGAATCAAAAAAATCATCGCCAAAAGCCTGTCTGATTTTTTGCGCGGCGATTGAGCCTTTTTGGGTAATATTACGCGCAATAATATCGGCGTCAATTATACAAGCGCCTAAATCAGCCAATGTATTGCTTGCAAGTGTTTTTCCACATGCTATTCCGCCTGTAATTGCAATCTTTAACATAACCCACCCTTTTAGACTAATCGTCTATAAAATTATATTTCGTACCAATTATCTCCTATGCCCACCTCTACCAAAAGCGGAACGTCAAATTTCATTGCATTTTCCATTTCGTATTTTAAAATTTCAACTACCTTGTCAACTTCTTCTATCTTGCTCTCCACTATCAATTCGTCATGCACCTGCAAAATCAAGCGGCTTTTTAGATTTTGTCTTTTAAATTCTCGCGCAACATTAATCATAGCTATTTTTATAAGATCCGCCGCCGTTCCCTGCAAGGGCATATTCATAGCCGCTCTTTCGCCAAACGCTCTTACTGTCCGGTTAGGCGAATTAAGTTCGGCTATTTTTCTCACTCTTCCGCTAGCTAGTACCACTTCGCCGCTTTTTTTTGCGCTCTGAACGCATTGGTTCATATATTCTTTTACCCTAGGATAATTGGCAAAATATTTTTCTATATATTTATGCGCCTGAGAAACAGGAATATTAAGATTTTTGGCAAGTCCAAAATCGCTGATGCCATAAATTATTCCAAAATTGACCGCCTTGGCATCTCGTCTCATTGTCTTGGTTACCTGCTCGGGCGGCACGCCGAACACTTCGGACGCAGTATGGGTATGAATATCGGCATTGTCGCGGTATGCCTGTATTAATTTAGGTTCGCCCGAAAAATGCGCAAGCAATCTTAGTTCGATCTGCGAATAATCCGCGGTTACCAGCTTATAGCCCTCTCTTGCCACAAACGCGCGCCTGATTTCCCTGCCTTCTTCATCTCTTACAGGAATGTTTTGCAAGTTAGGTTCTATGCTGGACAGTCTGCCTGTCGAAGTCAATGCCTGGCGGAACACCGTATGTACTACGCCGTCCGCATCAGCTACTTTTTTGAGTCCTTCAACATAAGTGCTGTTGAGCTTAGCGATTGTACGGTATCTCAAAATATAATCTATAATTTCGTGCTTGCCTTTTAGTTTTTCCAAGGCTTCGGCATCAGTAGAATGCGCTTTGGTCGTCTTGGTGTTTTTGGTGGGCGAAAGGTTAAGTTTGTTATACAAAATATCGCCCAATTGTTTTGGCGAATTGATATTAAAGCTCTCGCCTGCAAGCTCATAAATTTTTTCGGTTATTTCTTTTAAATCCGCATTGTACTTGTCGTTAAGCTTGTTTAAAACGCCGATGTCAAGCTTAAATCCTACGCATTCCATATCATACAAGACATCGGCAAGCGGCATTTCTATATCATAAAACAGATGCTCAAATCTTGTTAAATCAGGCGATAATCTCTCTTTTATTATGTTAAGCGAAACTGCTGGCGCATTTTCGTCGCAGTCATAGCGGTTGAGTAATTTTTTGAATATTGTAATTCCCATGCCGCCGTCAACTACATACCCCGCAAGCTGAACATCAAACACGCCGTTTAGCTCAATGCCTATTTTGCTTAGATAATGGCGCATGTTCTTGTAGTCAAACAATGTCTTGATAATATTGGGGTTTTCTAAAAAAGGCTTCAGTGTTTTAACCGCAGTTTCAAAGGCTATTCCTTCGCCCAACAAGTTATCTGCGATAATGATTTTGTATTCATCAGATGTGTTAACTGCGATATTGATATCCTTTTCCCAAACGATAGAAAATCCCTTAGTTAAATCAAGCGCGGCCATATCCTGCTCGGTTTTTATTTCTACCAAGGTAGCCGGCTTTTTTTCGGGGAATGTGTTTAATGCAACTTCGGTATCTACGCTGTCCTCAAAAATATCTTTTTTTAGCAGGCTCTTAAACTTCAGTTTTTCAAACTGTTCTCTTATGCATGCCGCAAAAGGATAAGCATATTCAAATTCTTTTAAGGCGAACTCATAAGGAGCTTCTCTGTTAATAGTGGCAAGCTCATAAGAAAGATATGCCGACTGCTTGCCTGCTTCCAGCTTTTCTCTTAATTTATCAGTAAGCTCGTCCAGATGTTCATAGACGCCGTCCAATGTCTTATAATCATTAATAAGTCTTAACGCAGTTTTTTCGCCTATACCGCTGACACCCGGAATATTATCCGAAGCGTCTCCCATCAACGCCTTAAAATCAATCACTTGTTCTGGCGTCAGACCGTATTCTTCTTTTAGGCGGACAAGGTCAATTTCGGCGACTTCGGATAAACCTTTTTTTGTAAGATATACTTTGGTTCTATCGTCTATTAACTGTAAAGTATCTCTGTCGCCTGTAAGTATGATTACATCAACGCCGCACTTTTTTGAGATTGTGCCTATAAGGTCGTCCGCTTCATAGCCCTTTAGCTCAACTGTTTTTATATTCATGCATTTAAGAAGGTCTTTTAGCATGGGCATTTGAGACGCAAGGTCCTGCGGCATCTTTTTTCTGTTAGCTTTGTAATCGGTGTACATTAAATGCCTGAATGTCGGATGCGCCAGGTCAAAGCACACGCCGATATATCTAGGCTTATATTCATTAATGGCTTTTAGCAGCATAGTGGTAAAGCCATAAACCGCATGCGTATAATTGCCCTGTGAATCGGTAAGCGGCGGCAACGCAAAAAATGCACGGTTGATAAGGCTGTTGCCGTCAATTAAAACTAATTTTTCTTCAAAGTCAAAATTTCCCATATGGTTATTATATCATACATTGACAAAATATTAGCTTGTTACAGTAACATTGTGTTTTTCTGATATTTTCAAAAAAACAAGGTTTTTTGCCAAAAAAAGAAGAAAAAGCCCCTTTGGATGTTCCAAAAGGGCTTTTATTAAAAAACATTATTCTTTATCTACTGTTTTATCAATCAAATACTGATCATCTTGATAATTTTCAATTTCATCTTCTTTTTGGAGTTCATGCTGATTTTGTTGCTCCTGATTTTGGTTATCTTTGGGTTTGGCGATTATTCCCAAAATCACAAGCACCGCCAAAACTCCGCTTATTATTTCCTCTATAAAAGGCTGGTCTATCTCTATTCCCAGCCTGTTTAGAATAGTCTTAACTACAAGCAGAATCGCGGCGCTTAGACTCATCCAAAAGCCATAGCTACGATACACACTCTTGTTGGACATGATTATTCTCCTCTTTTTGAACATTGTGCTTTTTCTCTATAGACTGCTTAATCTGAGCTACGTCTTCGCGTATTTTTCGCACGATACCTAGATTTTCGCTAAGACCCTTGATAGCAGCCTGATACTTGCTTTCGCGGATTTTGCTTTCTTTTAACTGATACACCAGTAAAACGCAAAACAAAACCGCCCAAAGCCCGTTGGTCGCCGCCATTTTCAAAACTTCTTCCCACATATTTTTAGCTCCTTGCTTCTATTGCGTTTAAAAGCTTTCGATAATAATAAGTGTCCAAAGAATTTTTGATTACGTCATTGGTTTCTGCCAACTTTAACGCTTCTTTTTTGGACATGCTGTTTAGATAATCTAGAATATATTCAAACTTTTTTTCTTGCTTATGAGTGTTTAGTTCTTTTTCAATTTCGCTTAAGCCCGTAGTTTTGTTTTTCAAAATCTCATATTGTCCCAAAGTCAAATCCTGCTCTGCTTTTTGGCGGTTGATGTTGTATTCGGCTTCGTACTTGGCAAGCTCGTTATTGTACTTTTGGACTTCTTCTATCTTATCGCTGCGCTCTTTTTTGAGTTCGTCTATCTCTATCGCAAGTTTTGCCGCATAAGTGATATCAAGGTCATTGAGCGCCGACTGCTTTTTGGTCTCAAGCTCAGCGATCTTATAATCTATTTCAGCCGCCTGTTCTATATATGAATTTCGGACTTGGGCTATTTGTTGGGCTTGTTCTTGGTCAAACGCCGCCGCCTGCGACAACGCGATAGACGATCTTGCCAACCCCCTTTTTAGAGCCTCGGCTGCGGCAGAAGATTTTGCCTGACTGTAAGTATCTTGAATCACGCTTTCTTTTTGCGCCAAAGCATCATATAGCTGCTTTTTGTAATCGCTTAAATCATTTTTCTGATTTTGCGTTTCTTCCATGATCGCCTTTGTGCTTTTGTTGTAATATTCCGCCAAAGAGTTTTTTGCCAAGTTCTCTATCTCGCCATCAGTCAACGGCTGATATTCCAGCTTTTGCACGCCGCTGCTTTTAGGCAAAACCACATTTTCAAATTGCTTGTCCACAGAATACTGCTCGTCAATATTTTTGAGCCCTTCTTCAAGACTGGAAGATGTAGATTTGATTGTGTTTACAGGGTTTATTTCAACCGTCTTGTTGTTTTTCTCCAGATTTGCTTTTATGTTCAGATCCTTTAGAAGTTTGGAATAATCTATTGCCATTATATACTCCTTTGTAATAGTTAATTATTTTGTCGTGCCGCACCATGCGGAATATCTCTTTGGGCGGTATAAACTTATATTCGTCTTTCATTGCTTCATCCTCAAACGTCCTTTTATGCTCTCTATGGTAAACGCGTTGTTTTTAGCTAGCATGTCGCCCATAGAAATCAGCGTGCCTTCAAAGTTTTCCGGAGCGGATTTTCCCAAAACATATTTGCGTTCTTTTATGGTGTTATCCGCCTTAGAGTAAACCAAAATATATCCGCCGTCCTTGATATACACTCCGCTTATGTTCCTGCCCTTGCCTATCGCTATGGATTTTTGAAAAAACATCTATATCTCCTAAAAGCTAAAAGTCAATAAAACAGAAAAGCTGTTGTAGCCCGTTTGGCTGCCTTGCAATATGTTGCAAAATCTTATACTCGCGTCCGTCTGATATGCGCTCTGATCTGATAATATTTCTATGTCAGTATAGATAACAGGCGCTATCTCTAAGACATTGCCTTGTCTAAAGACAATAATGTCATTCATGACAAAAGCCTGCTCTAGCAAAAAAGGCGCATTGCCTTGCGTTATCAAGCTGATTTCACACAAGTCATAATCTATTTCATATAGATAAAAAACATTGGCAGAATCCGTTATAATAATGTACCGCGTATCCAAAAACACCTTGTCAATATTGCTCACATATTTGTTAAGGTCAAAAATATCCAATTTTTCTGACACATAAGAATACACCGCGACTTTTTTGTCCTTGTCCGAAAAAGCCACGATAGCCTCTCCGATATAATACATACGGTCGGGCGAAATTGATTTTAAGGTCAATATTATCTGACTGTACAACGGATTGGCGTCTGCGTTCAAAAGCGCCTTATGAACTGTTCCGTTTAAATCATCTTTTTTATAGTTAGTTGCAAAAAGTGTATTTCGTCTGTACGATGTACCCAAAAACTGTGTATTTTCGGCTTCTATTGTGCAGTTATCCGTCAATATCGGACTTTGGTCCATATAACCAAAAGTCTGTCCTTTTAAAATACCATGGCTAAAATAATACAAAACCATATTTTTGCCGCCTGCGTATTCCAAAGACATCAGTTCTATATCGCACTCTAGGTCATTTTGAAAAGTCTTTTCAACAATCCCACCATTAGAAACATCAAAAAAATACAGCCTTTTTTTATCATGCCCTAGCAGTGTGTCTGATTGGTTGCACACAACCGCAATCTTGCCTGCGCACATATCCAATAATGAAACTCTTGCAGGCAAAGTTATTTTTCCGATAAATTTAAGAGTGCCTAAAAAGTCTTTAAAAACTTCTATTTCGTTGTTTTTTACGCTCAGCAAAAATTGACGGTCTTTTGAAACAAAAATTTTTGACAAGTCCAAATGCAAACATCTTGTATGCGTCTTAGCGGAAACTGCTTTTATTTTGGCGTGCATGCTAAAGTGTGCCATAACATCATTAATTTTTAATGATGTTATTTCTTTTTTTATAAAATTTACAATCTCTATTCTTGCCTTATCATCAAATGTGCAAGTCAAAACAGCGTCTTGGATTTTACTGTATGTCGCGCTAGAAATTATTACAGGCTCGCCTTTATAAAAGATGATTATATTTTTTGCGTCCTGTTGGTGGGGACAAATCAGCCTAAAGGTATTATGATTAGGAAAAATACAAGGGTAACGCTTTGTAATATTTTGCAGGTCTTCAATACTATGATAATCGCAATATCCGTAAGTAAATGCATCATAATCCAATGCTTCTATCCCCAAAAACACTTTTATAAGCGGATTATCGCCTTGAACAAACACTTCTGAAAACGGAAAATAAAAATACGCCGTTATTTCCATAGGCTCGCTGCCCTTATATACTTTTTGGGGCAACATGCTGTGGGTTATTAAGTTACCGTTTAAATCGGCGCAAAAACCAAGTTCGGTTATTCCCTGACCCACAAATTCATTTTCATCCAAAACTATCTTTCTAAGAACATAATAATCGCCCTTCGTCCAGTCGGCGTTGTATTCTATTATCTTAGCGGGTTTGACAGAAATGGGCGAAAACAGACTGTAATTAATCACGCTGGGCGTTCCTGTTCCGCTGCCAAACGCAATATAATCGGTAACCTTATACCCCTGATTGATTTTTTCTCTGAAGTTAGAAAGCATTATGTTATGCGAAATGTAAGTTTTGCCCTGATGTTTAATGATATATGTATTTTTCATTGTGTTACCTTTTTTACCCCAAATTATATGGCGTGGTGGATAAATTCACACTTGAAATCTTTTCTTTGGTCATAATTGAATTGGCGGTTTTGAGATAAATTTTTTGGTCTATGGTTTTGAACAAAAACATAGGATACGGCGCGTCAAACACCGCTCTAACAGTTTCATAAACGCCTGACTGCAAAATAATCTCTGTCTTGCCTGACACCTGATTGGTGGGATACACTATGCGGTAAAACGGTTTTGAGTCTTGAATATAAACTATAAGATAGCCTATGGCTATCGGCGCAACCGCCGCACAATCTACATCATTGTCAATGTCTAAGGTATGGCTTCCAAGCACTTCAAACTTAAGTTCTTTTTGCTGCCCTATGTACGTTAATGCCGTTTTATAGTCATCATCAAAACCTTGGCACAACGAAAAATCCTGTCCCTCGCCCAAAACCAAAGGCTCCTTAAAAAAATCAAATTCACAGGTGTCGCTAACATAACAGCAGATTTTATCTTCAATTTTTAGTCCAACAATGTTTTTTGACTCGCGGTTAATAAGCTGGATATTGACATCACTTTCAAATCCGCGCACATTGCCGCCCGAGATTATAAAGTCATAAGAAATAAGTCTTCCGCTGAAATCCTGCCCATCGATTACAATCCCCAAGCTGTTACTAAGCTGTCCTTGAGTGCAAAAAAAGAAAAAATACTCTCTTTCGCCTAGGTTTAGTTCAATCCTGTCAACATAGCATATAAAACCGTTCAGCTTGCAGGCAAAATCTATGGTTGATTGTTGTTCTGCTATGAGCCGTAGTTTGCCTATTATTGTAACCAGAGTGTTTTTAGCAGAAGAAAACTTTATCTCAAAGGTGTAATTATCTTGTATTTTTTCATTAAGAGTTTTATTTACCTGCCAATTAGACATTATTATATTGGTTTTGTTTTCTATGCTTTTTAGCCGTTTGTTTAGGTCTTCTATATTTAGATATGCCAGTTTTCCAAAGTCCATTTTTTAACCCCCTATTTTGTGATATTGAGTTCAAGCATAGGACGGGTTATGTAGCTATTGGAGCTTAAAACCAAAAACGAAATACTTATAAGTCTGAATTTTAGCCTGAACGGTATTCTGGTTACCGCCCTGCTGCCCTGGACTTTGAGCTTATATACTTTTCCGTCTGCATTAATAACAATTTCGCAAGGCGTATGACTCACAAGGCATATGGCTTTGAGTGTTTTTATATAATCTCCGCGCCCCAGATCGGTATATGGCGACTGCCAGACCTTCAAAAATTCCTGACCATAATATTGACCGCATGCAGACAAAACGCTCAAAATACCTGAATGTTCACTGTGCGAACAAAAAGTCAAAAGCTCTTTTGAACCGATTTTTAAAACCAAAAAACTACCGACATCTATGCCCCTGTAAACTATGTATGTTTTTTTGGCTGTGTCGTATTCAATAACCGCATTGCACACATGATCTGAGTTTTCGCACAAAACCTTTTGACCGTCCGAAAAATCAAATCGGCAGGCAAGATAATATTTTCCGTTATAAAAGACTGCGTGGGCGTTGTCTATATCTTTTATCGCTCTGGTGATTTCGTCCATTATTCGGTATGTCTGCAATCCGTCAAAAGCATACAGTCCGCTTGAAGTCAAAAATATCACATGGTCGCCGCACAAGGTAACGGTGTTTTTGCATATTCTGCCGCTGGAAGTGAACAGGTGCGAAACAAAAAACTGCGTCTGGTCTGCATACGCGCTTATTCTTGTTATGCCAAACTCTCTAAAAACATAGACATAGTCCAAAAAACTCATAACCTTTAAAAGCGCGCCTCTCTCGTCGTTCATTTCTATAAAGCCTGCGCTTTCAAGGTTTATATCCCAGTTAATCGGATCAAGCTCTTTTGAAAACCAGATCTGATTGCTCTCGCCTGTCGATGTGGCAAACAGCCTTTCATAATGAACGGTCATAGACGCAATCTTGGGAGCTTGTTCTACCCTGTATGGCTCGTCAACTCCATTAAAGACCAGCATTTCGTCTGTGGGCGAAGTGACAATCAAAACATCTTCGCTGTTAAGGCGGTAATTGAGAAAATTGGGCGTGCTGGAAAAGTATGAGTTAGGAATTTTGGTAAATTCGCAAGACGCCCCAAAAATATCGTTATAGTAAAGAAATCCGTCTGACATATAAAGTATCAGCTTGTCATCTCGTCTAAGCAGCGAAAAGTCATAGCGGTAATACTGCCATGCGGCTTTTATCTGTCCTTGGGGGTAAACTAATTCTTTTGTTTTTTCCAGATGTTCTGACGACAACGCCTGTATGCCAAGCCCGTCCTTTAACGCACCGTCCGAAATGTCAAAGTTATATGTATTAAAGGCGTACTTTATAGGCATTATGTTGGAATCAATATCACGCACCATTCCGCCGCTGAAATTTGCAAACTCTACTATTGTGTTGCGCACTTTGGGCGTTTTTAGATTTTGATGATAAAACATATTATCTCCATAACCTTTTGGGAATTTTGAGTACGGTGTTTTGGCTGGCGATATTTTGCAGGGTTTGTTTGTATCTAGAATCAAAGCTCTGCGCTTCTTCATACATGGACATAACAAGACAATATTCTCTTGCCGCGCCGTATGCTATCAATCTGGAAGTTACTTTTGGGTCGTTTTCTATCACTTGATCCAGCTCTTCTACTTGGGCAGGAATATAGCAATATTCAATTTCGCAATTACCCTCGCAATCTGTATAAATATAAGACGGATACACCTTAAAAAAGCAGTCCTTGCCCTTGTCGTCTTTTATTGACTTAATTTTCAAAGCAGTTTTGTTTAAGGCCGTATATGGAATTTTACCGTCGGCTACCAAAACATCTTGGACATAATTAAGAGGTATATAATCGCTTGCTATTTCATTTAAGGTTAGATTTATGCATTTTTTTATTAAGTCCAAATCCTTTTGCGCCTGCTCGTCCTCGGCATCTCCGCCTATTTCAGGCAATGCTAATACCGCGTCTAATTTCAGCATAGTCGCAGTGTCTATAATAATATCTTTTAGTACCATAAAAAAACCGCCTTTATATATTAATGATTTTGGGATCAAAGCGTGAAGTCATCGTTTTTCGGACATAGGTTATAGTGCGTGCGTCAAGCTCTTTATAGGGAACATTTAGACAAAAAGTACTGCCTATGTTGTTGCTGTTATGCACCTCGTAGCTTTTTGAGATTGTGTCAAACATAACAAAATATCCGCTGTCAATGCTCTTAAGCCTGCTGGCTATGTCATATAAATCATCTTTTATGATAATCTTCATTGTCTTTTACCCTTTGGCTCTCTATTTAAAAGCTAAGCCCCTTATTTTTCTTAAGAGGCTTAGCTTATCTTTCATTAACTTTCTGTTATTCCTGTCAGCTTGGCTTGTCCTGCGGGTCTGTCGCATACAAATTCCGCATATTTTACCAATGTTGCGGCGTATGTAGGTTTGCCTTGGTTTTGTCTCAAAATTCTGCCCTGCTCATTTTCAAGCCACTTCCAATCGCATAACTGATGAAGCTTAAAATCAGTACTGTTAAGCAGATACATTTCGCCGCTTTTTATAAACCTGTCAGAAATAAGCGGTATTCCGTTAAAGGTCAAAGCCTTATATCCGCCGGCAAGGTCCATGACGTCAATATTGCGCTTAAAAGACAGCATATAGTCCTGATAATTGCGTTTTACGCCCGCAGAACAAACAATAAAATCCACCTTAGATCCGTTGACTTCTTCCAAACGGTCTATCGCCTGCTGCATAATGATTTCGGTGATGTCGCCGTTGACTTCTTTTATATAAGGTTTCATCCAGCGGTGCGCTGTTCTGTCAACACCATATAATGTCTTGCTGTCTGAAAAGATTGCGCCAAGTCCTGTGATTTCATTGTTATATGAACCCTGGACATACAGCTTAGCCTGCGCCGAAACCGCCAATGTTTTATCCGCAAAATATATGGTTTTTGTGTCGCGGTCAATGGCGGTAATTCTTTTAGAAGACGCTACCTTTTCTTCACCCGAATAGATGTCAACGGCAAGCCCTTCTATCAGGTTTCGCACACAATCCACTGCGCAAGTGCCCGTTCCTGCGTCCGTAACGGTCGCTACAAGCCCGCTTCCGTCGCCATAGAGCATTCGCCCTAAGTTGAAAGCGCTGGCTTTTAACAAGCCTTCCATTTCCGCATTAAGAAGATTTACAAACGCTCCTACGCTGCTAGAAGAAGCTCGTATTGCCTTGTCTGAAATCTCAATTTGACCGTAAAGATTTTTTAGCGTGCTTACAAATTGAACATATTGATTGCCATACGCAGAGGGCAAATCTCCATCTTCTGTGCCTGCGCCTATGCCGCCGTTAATGCCAAAAGGCGCAAGTTTTCGCACTTCTTTTCCCCATACGTCTTCTGTCGATTGCTTTATCTTAGCCAAAAACGGATTTATTTCGGTGTTTAATTGATTGCTTACCACATCAAGATAAACTGTTTTTAATACGCTTTCGGCATTGGTTAATGTTACCATCTAAAACTCTCCTTTTTTTGATAAAAGTTCTTTTGCCAGACTTTGCGCGTCTTTTAGATTTTTGGGACGAATCGGGGGCAAAACGCTTATCACCGTACTCTGTCCGCAAATCGTTCTTGGAACATTGACGCTTACAAGTTTGGACAAATAATCATTGATAAAATGCTGTCTTATTTCTTCGTTTTGATAAACAAAATCATTTAGGAACTTCTCGTCTTTCAAAATATCCGCCGGATGCTGAACCTTGGAGATAAGCACCGCATTAAAAGCTGCGAGCAAATCGTTAAACTCAGGCTTCATAGTATTAAGCGCCTGTCCGATTTCAAGCGCATATTCTTTTGCCTGCGGATACTGTTCAAAAAACCTGTCAATCACAAGCTCTGTTTGGTCGTTTGCTTGCTCTTCTTGTTTTACAGGCTCGCTGCCGTTATCCTGTCCGGGCGACAACGGGTTGTCTGCAACTTGGTCATTTTGAACTATTTGATCTTGGTTTTGGGTTTCAAGTGTCTTTTGCTGAAAATCTTGTTTTTCGTTTTCTAATTGCTTTTTTAAGGCGGCGTATTCCTGACATTTTTTTGTATAAGCCGAATGCAGGTTGTTGTACGCCTTCAAAAGCTCTTCTGTTGACTTGAACTTAGAAAGAGTAATATCATTCATTGATTTCACCCTTGTTAGATAAACTCATAATCGCTTTGTGATGTCTTATGTGTTTTAAAAACCGTTCTTTTATGCTATCTTTTTTAGAAAAACCGTCTGAAAGCATATATTTGATATGCTCTTCGATATGCAGTTCATGATTGTCTATTTCGCTTGCATCCTGGTCTTGCTCCAATAACGCAAGGTTTTCTCTTTGCGCCTGCTTGATATGTAACCCGTCTATATCGCGCGCGTTTTCGTAAATTCCAAGCCCCAGCATCTCCAAAATCTTATGCCGCATGCGATTGCTTATTTTGCCATTTTCGTCCGCTAGTATCCCCGTTTTTAGCAAATCAAAAACAAAACTTCGCTTATTGGCTGGAGTCTGATTAAGTTCGTTTTCAGAAGCAAACACCACATCATCGCTATTGAGATCGCTTTTTTTCCAATAATATGTCTCCAAGTCGCCGTTTTCGCCTACGATTTTTAGCACGCGCGCTTCGTTCGAATATTCCCTGTAAATGCGCAAAATCATTTTAGCGATAGACTTGATCGCATCACGGATAAACTCCGCGCTCATAGAAAGCCTTGTGTCGTCCTGTTCGATAAGCAGCTGCAAGCCTACGCCAGACGAAACACTGTTAGGCACCTGGCTGTTACGCATGATCTCGGACACGCCGCTTATGCTGATAAACTCTGACATTATGCGGTCTTCTTCTGCGTTTAGTTCGCTGGGCAGTCTGCCCGTATCCATAAAAACAGGCGGATTGGCACCTTGTCTATACACCACGATTTTGCCGGGCGGCAAACCGTCTTCTGTAAGCTCGTCTATATCAACCGCACCGTCTTCTACCGCCAGCACGCCCGCCGCTAATCGGTTCAAAAACTCAGCTTTTCTGTTTTTTACTGCATTATAGCTTCGCTGAACAGGTATAGCTCGTTCGATTATGCTGATCCCAAAAAAACTTCCTGCAGTCTTGGTGCAGGTTTGTTTTACAAAAGGGAACGCAGGCGTATTCTCCGCGCCTACATTATAAGGTAGTTCTCCGATATGCAACAGCTTGTCTTGAGTGATTATAATCAGCCTGCCTTTAGGGAATTGCTTGGTCGGCTTTTGATAAAACTCTATTACTATCGAATGTTTTTTTGGCGTTTGAGTAATATTTTTTTCTGACTGATACAGACCAAACACATTGACATCTTCGCCCGAAACGGTTATACCCCATGTGTCCTTGATATAATCAACCTCGCATGCTCTTGCGTGAATAAGACTCTGGCAATCCTCGACTTCGCACGAATTGAGATAATCGGGATATATTTCAAATGGCGGCACAACCGTTATAGATATGTCGCCCTGATAAACAGGCGTTCCGTCTTCAAGTTTTCCAGCAATTTTGCCTGCGTTTTTATCCCAGCCGATTTTATAAAAAACAGTTCCGCACGTTTCGCTCCATACCGTGGCCTGTGAAATCAATCGGCTCAAATCGTTTTTATGATAAATAGAATTAAGCAGCATGGACGACACCTTGGCGGTATAAATATCCGAATCAGAATCAGTAGCAGGCACAACGCTCATAACAGGACGCACCCTGTTGAGCTTGGCAAGTCGTGTTTCAAGTATAGGCGCGAGGTGGTTATACACCTGCCTTTCCTGCCAAAAAAACTGCTTGTCGCAATCCTGTATTTCACCGTTTGAGGCTATGTCGCAGTATTGATTTCCCAGCACAAAATTCATATTAAGCTGCCATTGAAGCTCATATTTTCTTCTTTGGTTGCGTCTGTTTTGATAATCGCTTCTTATTTCCTGGATTAGTTCTTCTACGCTTTTTCCGCCAAACAGATAAAGACTGCTTTTGGGTATTTCTTTTTTCATATTTTTTCTACCTTGTTTTCTTGGCTCTTTTTTGTTTTGCTATGCGCTTTTAAAACCTTTGCACCTTCTTTGGTTAAAGTATCCAGGCAAGCGCTGCATATATGAATTTCATTTCTTATCCCCAGCCTTTTTGCCCTTATCGCAAACTCCGCTTTGTTGGGGCAAACTCCCATCTCGCAGCGGGACACGTATTTCAGCTTGACTATTTCCACTATTTAGCTCCTCCATAATTTCGTGCTTGAGTTTGTTGATTTCGTTCTCCAACTCTTGGTCTGACATCTCATTAATATTCTGTTCCATATCAATAAGCAGTTTTGCTGCCGCAAGGTCGGGCGGAATATGCTTTTTGGTTACTTTTTTCTTGGTTAGTTTTAGCCCTTCCTCGTCCATGACATATTCTTCAACAACTTCATTGACATTGTAGCCTTGCGCTTTTTTTGCTATCACCTTCAAAAAATCATCTTTCACATTCTGTACCCCTGCCTTAACCTTTTGATAAGCCTTTCTTTATCTTTGGTGATTATGCTCTTGTTTGTTTTTATTTCAGGCGGTTCGGGGCGGCTCATTATGTAATACCTGAGTTCGTCCATAGCATGGTCTAATTCCTTTTTGGGCATATCGCCCGCATCCCAGCGGTAAGACAAAAACTCCTTGATCATGTTGACGCAATGCGAAAAAACATATAACTTGGGCTTGCCGTTTTCGCCTTTTAGATAATATTTGACACGCGAAATCCCCGAAAACACATCTTTGTTGACCTTGTGATTGACATGGATGCCCTCGTCATAAAAAAGCTCGCTTACGCTTTTCGTGCCTGCCAATGTCTTTGCCGCCGCCGCACTGTCTATCAGTGCGGATATATGCCCCGATTTATCTTTAATCCATCCAAGATCCGCGCATATTTTTTTGATTCGGTCGGCATGATACTTTACATCCTTTCCTGCCTGATAATGCTCGGCTATCACATATACATTGCCGTCATAGTCCACAGCGTACCAATGCGCCGAAAGCGGATTGTTTAGACCTGGGTCTATCGAAATATTGTCATACCATTCAACAGGCACGCTGAACGGTTCTATCACATGCACACTGGTGTCAAACTCTTTATATACAAGTCCGCCTAACCCTGAAAACTTGCCGTACCGTCTTGAATCCAGTTCTTCGCTGTCTAACAGTCTAGTCATACGCTCTATTTCTGCTTTATCTAAGTACGGATTGTCCGCCCATTCCATGTGAATATGCCACAAATCTGGATCGTTCTTTTGGTTTTTGAATATCAGTTCATACACCCAGTTAAGCCCTTTTAAGGGAGTCATGGTTACCCAGATATAGCCTTTTTTGTCCAGCAGCCTCATGCGGCATTCATCGTATATGTCTTTTGGCGGCTCTTCGTCTATCCATACAAAATCAAGACTAGTGCCTTGAAATTTTTCTCTGCCCTGATCGCAGCTTTTAAACCCAAGTCTAGATATTCCGCCGAAAACATTTTTGACCAAGATATAATCAATCACGCCCTCAGAATAATTGTCTTTAGAACCTGACGACATAACCACATCTGCAATGCACCGCTTAGGCAAATATTCCAAAATCTTTCTTTGTGCGACATCGCGAGATACCTGACTAGACAGCGAAACCGCCCAGCCGCTTACATTGGGGCGGTTGGGTTTATATGGGTGATTGCCTAACAGCGTCCACACTGTTTCCACCGCCCCGCATTCTGTTTTTCCGCTTCGATTTCCTCCAAAGACAAAGCGCGTGCGTGCGCAAGCGTTATGAAACATAAGCTGTTTTTTGTGAACTTTTTCGCCTGTGTTGTATTTTGACAATTTATCTGAAACGCTTCTTAAATCCAGTTCTTTTTTTAATTTGAGATATTTTTGAATTTTTTGGTTTATATCCATAATCAAACTTAACATTATTCGACACAAAGTCAGAAAATCATAGTATAAAAGTTAACTTGCGGGGCGTATAATTTTAGTTGATGAAGAGGTTGTTTTGCTTTTTTATTTTTTTGCTTTTGTCGATTGTATCTGTATTCGGCGGTTTTTGGACATACCCAAAAAAAACTCATGCGCAAAACGGAAATTTAGGCTATGGACTGATCGTGGAGTCAAAGTCTGTACTCTACCGCAATCCTGTCAATTCGGATACTTTGGACAACATCTATTTTTATTTGCCTGAAACTTATTTTGTAGAAGTGTTGGAAAAAATTGATGATGTTTTTTATAAGGTTAGGTATGTTGATGTAGTCGGTTATGTCAAATTTTCAGCTATTAATATAAAAAACTATGTGCCCGTCTCGGTTTTTCCTACCAATCTGTCCCTAAAAATCAACGGTGATATTACGGTCAATGTCCGTTCACTGCCTGACACAAGCTCTGCCCTTATAACAACCTTGCCTTCAGGCACAAGCGTTGAATATTACAACAAAACATCCGGACAAGAACTAAACAGCGGTTCGGCATATTGGTATTATGTCAAAATCAACACCGGCACGCAGACCTTGTACGGATATGTGTATTCGGACTATATAACGCTAAACAGCGAAATAATATATCCAAACGATATCTCTCCCATGCCCGTAAGCAACGAAAAAGATCCAGACGAGATACTCAATGACAAATACACCTTCTGGACTCAAATAATAATTGCTCTAGCTGTTTGCATCCCGATAGTGTTTATAATCTATCTTATTTTCAAGCCTAGAAAAACAGCCTAAATTTCAATAGGTTTTTTGTCATAAAAAGCAGCCAAAACTTAAGGCTGCTTATTTTTCGTACATTATCCCCTGTCTTTGCATATAAACTGCTTTTGGTATAATTTTTATGTCAGGCTTTTCTTTCTTTTGTGTGTTTTTAGTTTTTTGAACGCACAATTTCATAAGCCATTTTTGATTTCCATAAGTTTTCAAAAACCAATCATCATCAAATCCGTTTTTTATAAAATACTCATTACAAACCTCAGGCAGATCTTCTAATAGTCTAAAAATACTTCGGATGCTTAGCCCAAGCATCTTAGCGATATCATGCACTTTTTTTCTTTCTATGTATCTTTTTCTTGCTACCTGACGATATTTATACGGCAGACTGTTAATCATATCCATAACCAAAACCTTGAGATTGATAAGGTCGATTTTGTAATTGGTCAAATCAGTAATCGCCTTTATATCGCCAAAAATTTCATGCGGTTGTCCGTCTATTCCTGATGATTTTATGGCGATGTCCATTACCTTTCTATCCGATATGTCCGCCAAAATCTGAAGTTGTTCATAACCTTGAAGCATAGCATTGATAAATTCGTAATTCATATATCACCTCCGCCTCACTACCAAAATACCATATCTAAACATTTGTTTACAAGTGGATTATGACAAATAATTGTATTTTTGAGATAGAAAATATTTATATTGAAAGCATTTATTATAAAATTTTCTTTTGATGTTTTTGTCATAATGAATTATAAATATGAATTTTTAAATAAGTTTTGGGGAACAATTTTATATGAAAGGAGTGTACAAATATGAATAAAACAGCTGATTTACTCAATTATATCTACAAAAATACGTCTATGGGCGTTTATACCATAAAACAAGCTGTGGGTATGGTTAAAAGTGAAGAATTTAAAAAGGTGCTAGAATCCCAGCTTGAAGAATATAAAGCTATCTTAGAAAAAGCGAGAGAACTTCTCAACAAACACAACTTTAAAGAAGAAGAGCCAGGTTTTTGCAAAAGGCTGTCCGCCTGCATTATGCTAAATGTGGAAACCATATTTAACAACACCGATTCAAAGATAGCAGAAATGATGCTTATTGGAAGCAATATGGGTATAATTAAAGTTATTAAAAATCTAAAAAAAGTAACCGAAGCCGAAGAAGATATAAGAGAACTGATGCAAAGACTTCTCAAGCATGAAGAAAACAATGTTCAGCAGCTAAAGAAGTTTTTATAACCTCTTCCCAAAAAAAAATCACTCACAAACGAGTGATTTTTTATTGAGTTATTTTGATTTTTTTTAACAACTTTTTTGTTTAATACTGACATATTATCTTTATTTTTATATATTCATATTATCATAGAATTATTAAGGAGAAAAATGATGAGTACGAGAAAAAAATTACTCGCCTTATTTCTTGTTGCGTTATTTTTGATTACATTTTTATTTGCCTGCAAAAAAGAGGAAGAATCAACAATTGATTTTAGTAAGGATATATCTTTTGATGTAACTCAGGCACAGTTTGAAGATATAACACTAGAAGAATTTCGTTCTGCTGTTAATACTGATTCTATAGCCATAGACTAATCAGTTCAGGAAGAATGGATCGCAATAAAAGACGTGATTTTAACACAGGCGAACGGATATTATGTTTCTAAAGACGGACAGGTCAAGTCCGCAACAAAAACGACACATTATTATACATATTCCATTACAGAAAATGGCAAGACTAGAACGGGCGTCGAAATAAGCTCTATTTCGTATGAATATTTTGATGGAATATATTTGGCAAAAAAAGATAAAGACGGTAACAAAACCAAAAGA
>DATCJR010000093.1 GCA_036562685.1 Clostridia bacterium
ATAAGCAGATTGCTATGCTGCAGTCCTGGATAAAAGTCAAGGGTTATAGCAATATGGCTTATTTGCTCCATTAAAAAATCTATGTTTTTGTTTTTATTTAATAATAATTTTTATAAAAAAAGTACAAAAATATGCTTGACAAGTATATTAATATCTTATATATATATATAAACATAAGTTGTAACAAGTTTTTTCACTAATGATTAAAATGATAGTATAAGTCTTTCTAATAGTATAAGTCTTTCTATCAAAATAATAAAATTTGGAGGAAAAACTTATGGAAATGGCTTTAAGGACAAGCAACTTGAGACTCCCCCAAGGCTTCGTGGAAATGGACCGCGAAGAGATGATGTATGTTGAGGGCGGAGATTTTTTTGTTGGTATAAGCGTAAGTGCGACAATAGCACGTTCTTTGTGGACAAGAGGACAGAGAACTGTTGGACTGGCTTCTGGCGGATTATCGGTTTTAGCGTTAGGTAAAATAGCAATGACTATGCTTGGATTTGATGTTTATCTTGCTCCATATCTTGCAGCAATTTCTAGTGCTTTATCGACAATACCAGTAGTAGGATGGGTTGCAATAGGAATTATTGCATTTGCCACAGTAGCTATCTATGGAACTATTCTTTATGCAGGCAGCATAGGCCGTGGTTTTAAAATTGGAGTTAATGTAAAAACTGGATGGTTTGGAATTCCTAAAGGTGTCGACTTTGTTTGCGATTTTATTTAAGAAATAATATTTTATGGTAAGAACATATACATAGTGGGGGCTTATATACATTATGAGACTATCTTTTATCCAAACTGCTATGTATATGTTGATTTGATAAAATAGTATTAATAACTTTAGGTATTTATGATTATGGATGATAAAGAATTTTTGGCATTACAGCGAATAGTTATACATAATTATGCAGCATTTGTGCTTTTTCCCGCTGTATGTATGTTTTATATAATTTTTGGCTATGTATTACCTTCTTTTATATTTACTGAAATCGCTTTAACGATCCTTTTACTATCAAGTTTTATACCCAGAACAAAGTTTTTTATCAGATATCCCAATCAGATTAAAAAAAAGCGTTTTTTATTTGAAACGATATCTTATATATGTTGTTTGATTTTTGCCATAGGGACAGGTTTTTTAGTTAAAGAGAATAACGGTGTGTTTAGCTATTATTTCTTAAATATTTATATTCAGCCAGCTTTTATTATTTTTACGTTTGTAATTCTTGGTTACATGGCTAGTACGGCAAATAGAATTGCTAAGATTTATCTTGCTGAGAAAAAGAATCGTGATATTAAGGTTGGCTAGATGCCGAAAATTGAATTAAGAGAAAATAAAATATTAAAGCTAATCAATGTTTTATCCCGAAAAATACCTGAAAATGAGCTGTTTTCGAGAGGTGCAGCAGGTTGGTATGTCACGGTGTTTGAATGAAAAATCTCAAATGTGAGTTGATTTAGTCAATTGTTATATATAACTATTTAAAAATACTATTAAAAAATCAATTTTAAATTATTACAAAATTACGCTTGACAAGTATATTAATATCTTATATTATACAAACATAAGTTGTAACAATTTTTTTCACTAATGATTAAAATGATAGTATAAGTCCTTCTATCAAAATTATGTAATTTGGAAGAAAAACTTATGGAAATGGCTTTGAGGACAAGCAACTTAGTTTTACCAGAAGGCTTCGTGGAAATGGACCGCGAAGAAATGATGTATGTTGATGGAGGCTTTTATATTACCAATAATCAACTTTGGTTAGTATTACAGGCATGTGCATTAAATCCCATTGGTGCAACTTTAATAGGTTTGGGGATTTACAAACTTGCAGCATGGATTACTGCATTGGGAGCAAAATTTGGTGCTAAAATTGGCGGATTAATAGGGGGGCTTATCGGCAGTTTAATTGGGACTTTGATTGGGGCTGCCGCTTTGGGTTCCGTTGCCTTAACTTATGCTAGTGCCTTGATTCAAGGTAAAGGCATAGATGTCAGCTTAAAATACACTTGGTTTGGAGTGCCGTATTGGGTTGATATTAGTGTTAAATAAATTATGAAAAAGAAAAAACCATTTTTAATATGTATCGTTATTTATTTTCTCTTTTTAGCAAATTTATTATCATATTCGTTAATTTTTAGAGAGTTTAAAACTGGTCATTTCTTATGGTCTCTATGGGCTATTTCACAGTATATAACTTTTTTTATAACATTGATAAATATGGAAAAACTGGTTTATGCCAAGACGATTAAAAAGAAAATGGTTTTTTCTTGTCTTATGTTATCCATCTTAATAATTATATTTTGTTTAGGATTCTATCTATCAGTTATACCTAAAAATAACTTGAAAATATATTTAATACTAAGTTTAATAATATCTTTATCAACTATTCTTTTGATATTTATAAATAAAAATAAAAAGATGAAAGAGATTGAGGTAAATGATGCCGAAAATACGGCTAAGCTTGATGTATTTAATGAATATTATTCTTTCTTTTCTTCTGCCAAAAAAGATAGGTTAGCATGGGAACATTTAAAGATAGCCAATTCGTTGTTTTTTTCTGTCATTGTTTATGGCTTATTTTTAGGCTTAATAATATTTGCAAATGTAATATGTAAGCAAGTAACTATTATTCATGTTGTTATTGGTTGCATATTAATGATATGTGCGGTTATTATGAATCAGCTAAAATTAAATAATTTCTTAAGAAGCGTTAAATTATCTATTTTAGAAAACGGATCTCTAATTTTATCTTTGAGCATTTATATGATAATAGAATGGATTTTTCTTCCTGTAACATTTAATATTATTTTAGTATTTTTTTGTTCTATCTTGATTATGCCCATACATATAACTCAAGCAAAAATGGCTGAACAGTATAAAAAAATATATAAATAATTAATAAAAATGATAGAGTAGTTTTAGTTTATAACATGATAGCCCTAATCGGGCGATTATGTTAGGAAAAAGATTATGCCGAAGATTGAATTAAGAGAAAATAAAATATTAAAGCTAATCAATGTTCTATCCCGTAAGATACCTGAAAATGAGTTGTTTTCGCAGGATAAGCAAATAGCTATGCTGCAGTCCTGGATAAAAGCCAAGGGATATGAGAGCATGGGTCCGCTTATTACATATTCGGGCGGGGTAAAGGGTGTTAACAGCGATAACACGCCTATTATAGATTCCAGACTGATGATACAGCTGAAATCAAGCAATGTCAGGCTTGAACTGCCGTATCATTTTGAAAAAGAGATCCGTATAGAAAATTGTCTTATGGCAAGGTTTTTTGATGACGGCGAAAAGCTGCAGTTTGCTATCTCCAAGCTTACGCTGTTTGCATACGAAAATGATATAGAACTCACAGGCGAGACTTATATTATATTTGTAAACCAGGAAGGCAACAAAGTGCTTGCCGATGTCTTTATGCCTGTAAAATCGAAAGAGGTTAAGGATGAAGATTTACAGCTTTCATGAACTCAAAGAAAGCCGTCTTTTATATGACCGAAAGCCGCCGGCTTTTGGAGTGATAATAACCATAATTACTGCCGTTCTTCTTTTGAGTATAATAATATTGTCGGGTTTTGCCAAAAAGACTTATGTGGTAAAAGCAGGGAGCATAGTATCAAGCCGGCAAAAAAGTTATATTATGAACAGCGTTTCGGGCGACATAAAGGAAATATACAAAAACGAAGGGGACAGCGTAAATGAGGGGGATATATTATTACAGCTTGATACATTTCAGATCGAGCTTCAGATAAAACAAACATCGGACGGTATTGAATTTTTGCAAGGTATTATTGATTATAATAATGAACTGATTAATTTTATCCAAAATTATAATCTGACAGATGAAAACTCCATGAAAAACCCTTTTGACAGTGCTCTTGAGAGCAAATGGTATAACTATGCCCAACAGTTTATATCTTATGTAACCGCTTCGGAAGAAGGGCATGAAAAGACTCAAACCGAAATAGACAGCATCAAAAATCAGTTTACATCTCAATATTATCAGACTGTTGATCAATACTCATACGAACTTATCAGCAAAAAAAGCACTCAGCAGGCATATATAGACAGCCTTGAAGAATACAAGATAAGGGCAAAGTCTTCTGGAATCGTGCATTATACCGCTGCATATACTGTGGGTACGGTTTTGCAGGCAGGCTCTATGATAGGGAGTATCAGCAGCAATCAGTCTGATGAACTATATTTTGAAACAATAGTAAGTGCAGCGGACCGCAGTAAGATTGCTGTTTCGAACAATGTTGAAATTGCCTTATCAGGAGTTATGCAGAGTGAATACGGTGTGATAAAAGGCAAAGTTATTCATATAGACAATGACAGTTCTCAAACAGAGGACGGCAAAGTTTTTTATAAAGTAAAGATAAAACCCGACAGCACAACTGTTAATAACAAGCGAGGGGATAAGATAGAGATAACTATCGGTATGGTAGCCGAAAGCAGGATAAAATACGATGAAACCACCTGGCTGAAATGGGCTATAGAACAGATAGGAATAAAATTAAGGTAAAGTATAATGAGCAGATACAAATGTGTAAAACAGCATGACATAACTGATTGTGCGGCGGCTTGTATTGCTACGGTTTGTCTTACATACGGCAAAGAAACATCTATAACAAAATTAAGAGATTTGTCTGGTACTGATATAAAAGGCACTACTGTTTTGGGAATTGTGCAGACTCTGGAGCAGTTAGGCTTTGAAGCAAAAGCGGGCAGAATGACCAGAGAAAATTTTGAAGAAAAGTTTACCTTGCCCATGATAGCAAGAGTTATTACCAAAGAGGGCTTGACTCATTTTGTGGTTGTGCATAAAATCAAAAAAAATCATCTGATAATTGCCGATCCTGCCAAAGGTGTAGTCAAAATCAAAAAAAATGAGTTTTTTGAAGATTTTGATAATCATGTGGTACTTATGGCTGTGACCAATCAATTTGTATCGGGTAAGACC
>DATCJR010000094.1 GCA_036562685.1 Clostridia bacterium
TTTCCATTTCGTTAAAAAATTGGTCTTCTAGTTCTTGTATTTTTTCATTAATTTTTGCCCTAATAAATTTAGTGTCCATATTTTGGCCTAAATTTTTTTCATGTTCATCAATAATAGTCAATGCGATTTTTAATCCATCAATTATTTCTTGCATGTTCACCCTCCTGTTTCATTTCAAATGCAATTACTTCTGAAGCATGTGCTAATGCTTTTATTTTAACATCATCAGGGATATAATCAAAGAAAATTTTATTAATAATTTGATAAAGCTCTAGCCTATCAATAAATTTATCATTTAAAATTCCCAAGTGTATGTTATTCTCTTGTCTACTGCTATCCTTGTTAGAAATGATACAACCCCTCCGTATTTACGAACAGTTTCTGGAACATACTTTTTTTCAAGCCTTTTAACCTCATCATCTAGCTCTAATTGATAATAAGCGGCAGTTAATGCTTTAGTTATTGCTTGTTTTTCTGAAGCATAACCAAATGAACAAAAAAAGAATAGAAGTAAATACAAACAAACTTTCAAAAAGGTTCCTCTTTTATTTTTTTCGGTGAAGAATAATATGCATCATCTTTTAATTGTATTTCTAATTTTTCATTATTTTTGTTATAAGAAACTAAAGTTAACACTGGGAAATTTACACTTATATATACAAATTCTCCAGGGCATTCTTTGTTCAACAGTTCAAGTGTACGTTTTAAATCACCTTCACGAATTTTAATTTTTTCCAAGCGATAACTCCTTTATTTTTCTATTCGTATAAATTGCCGCAGATTGACTTGATCCGGTCATTCTTTCTCCAAAATTAGCAACATTATTTCCATTTACATAGAAATCAACAACTTTTCCAGTATTGCTATTTTTATTGGTATTACCGATTACAATAATCTCAGGATAATAGCATGCAGGATAGAAATTGCAATTTTTATTTAAATTTATTCCATTGTTACCAGAAGCTGCAATCATAATTGTACCATTAGACAGTATTTGATGTACAATTGTTTTTTCAATTTGGCTAAAAACAGGACCACCGGCGCTAATATTGACAATGTCTGGTTTTGAATCTGCAACAATTTTTAATGCTTTTAAAAAATTTATTCCATTCATTGGATGATCTGATCCGGCATAAAATTTAATAATCACTAAACAGTAGTCAATTTTTTCTAAATCTTTACTAATTAATCCGGCAACATTAGTTCCGTGACCATGAGTATCCCGCAGCGATGTTTTTGTTAGGTCAGCATGACCACTATCACACAATTTTACTCGGTTTTTATATTTAAAATCAAACCCAGTATCTAAAATCGCAACTTTAATGGTTTTCGCTGTTGCGCTGAAACTTAATAGGCAAAATAAAAGCATTAAATATTTCATAGTTCTAATTTAATACATATTTTGAATAAAAACAACCTATTTTTCTTAAAAATCGTAAAAAAAGTAGTTGACAATTGTCTAATTTTTAGACATACTCTATTTTAACAAATAATGATAAGAGATTATTGGCAAGGAGCAAAGCCTAATTAGGCAAAAGGTTCTTTAGAAACATGGCTATCACGCCTTAAAACTCTGATTTTACAAGTTAATACACTTGAAAGGTGTAAAAAATGCTAGAAGTAGTAAAAAAAGTTAAGGTGAACTTTGCTTTATTGGCTTTTTTGGCCTATACGGTCAAAATGTTGGTTATTGCTCCAACTTTTCCCGAAGTTGGCATATTTTTTGCAATTGCTGCGGTTTATGCTTTTAAAATGAAGTTGCAGCTTCTTGAACCAAAAGATCTCAATAAAAATAAAATTGAAGCTGAAAAAATGAAAGCTGAGATTCAAGAACTAAAAAAAGAAATCAGCAAACTAAGTATTGGCAAAGTTGCTAAACCACAAAAGTATTTTTAATCATGTCAAAGCAAATTAAAGTTTTAGAAAAGGAATTTAAAACAATTTCGGCTTTAGAACAAAAAAATCTAGAGCTTAAAGAAGAAAACCGAAAACTGAAAGAAGCAGTAAATCAACTTATTGCTCGTTTAGACGCTTTGGATCAAACTAAAAATAAATTAGTTAAACTTGAGATTAGTTCAGAAGAATTAATTATTGAAAGACAAATACAATTTTTAAAAGAATCCGCAATGTTGCGGCCACTTACACTAGAAGAAACTAAAATATTAGATCTTCATATCAAAAATAAGCGTTTATTGACTGATAAGAGTACAATTAACGCTAAATATAAATCTCTACCAGACGATATGTCTGATGATGAGTTGCTAAGGATAGCTGAAAGTGTTGAAACCCAAGAAGAAGAAGACGGAGCTTAGTAGTTCTCAGGCCAAAAAGATTCTATGGAGAAAAGGAATCTTAAGATGGAAGCTCCACCCCCTACAAAAAACAATTTATGATCAATTTCATAGTGGTGCTGATGAAATCACTACTATGCTTATTTCTCGTCAAACGGGTAAATCTTTTTTACTTTCTATTTTAGCGTTAGAAGTCTGTTTAAAAAAGCCATACGCTGTTGTAAAATTCGTTACTCCCA
>DATCJR010000095.1 GCA_036562685.1 Clostridia bacterium
ATTTTAAGTTGAATAGGTTCAGCAAGCCAATTTAGTTCTTTTAACCCGCAAATTCCAGTTTCCTTTACACAAACATCATTCCAAATGGCAAAATCTTTAAAAGTGTCAAAATAAACATCATCTGCCCAATTATTATCTACATAATCTTGATGACGCAAAAGCGCTATTTTGACATACAAAGCGAGCATATATTCATAATAAGCGCCAATCTCAGAAGATTGTTTGGATTTTAAAAAACCTTCGGTATCTAATTCTATTTGTTTGAGAGCTAAACGAGCTTCTTCATCAGTAATATTATACTTTTGGATTACATCACAAGCATCCTTGCTTAATCCAATTCTTTGCGCAAAATAATCTAAATTCATCTTTCGCCCCTAAAAATTAATTTGAATACGATACATTATAAATTTGCTTTCACTTGGTGTCAATAGGGTTAATTTTAAAAATAATTAAATAAATATTAAGACTTTGAGAAACTTATTGGTTTATTTTACTAAACATAAAGATTTTTAATACAGTATGTATCAGACAATCTGCAATATACTAACATAAAATAATCTTACTAATAATTTATAGGAGTTTTAAGTTTGAAAGCAAAACAAATAATTATATTATTTTCTTTGCCGATATTGTTTTTTGTTTTAGCCTTAATTCAAGATATTTGGATTAAAAAGACAATATCCATATTGTTTTGGTTACCTGCTATAATTTATATTTTGATAAGCTTATTAGAGTTGTTTGAGTTAATAAGGTTTGACAATCTTAATGTTTTATCAAACATAAAATATGTGTCTGCTATTTTGATTATAATAATCAGTTCAATAACAAATATTGCAGTCGGATTTTCAAATAAAATTATATCCAAATATATTTTAATAATTGTTATAAATATGATCGCAATTGGAGCAATAATTGTCTTATTTATTTTTGAAAAAAGACTGCATCAAAAAAATAAAAGCTAAAAAAAAGCAGGCATGACCTGCTTTTTTATAATTTTATATTCTTATTTCAATATTAAGCATCTTATTGGCTGGTAAAGTAATGTCTTTTACTATATGCGTTTCAGGATCGTAATTTTGGCTATCTAGTCCTTTTAGTCTTTTGGTTTCTTTTGGCAGAATTAAATCAAAAGTTATTGCCCTTCTTGATTTTATCTTGGCATTGATTATACCTTTTTTCCTATCCCATTCTATGCCAACTTCAGCTCCACATCTTGTCTGAAAACCTTCTATCGAGCCTTTTTTGAAGTTTTCACTTAATGCAGGCAATAAAACTATACTGTCTTCTGTGGATGTAACCATACATTCTGAAATAGCTGAAGTCAACAAAATATTGGATTCTGGACAATATGTTGCCCAGAAATCATCATCGCCTATTCCCATACCACGCCAGTCATTGCTTGCGCATATAAAATTAGACATCATTGAGGTTCTCAAAATTAATTCTAAACATTCCATAACATCCGAAGCATTACCCATTTTGGCAAACACATTGGCTAATACGGAATAAGAAATGGAATTATGTTTATTAATTCCGCTATGCAGACGCTTTTGAGCGGTGTTATAAAATGCATTGAATCTTTCGCTGTCTAGTTTTTCGTTTCCCGGGAAAATAGGATAAAAGAGCCCAAACGAACGCGAATCATGATTATCCAATATTCGTGTTTCGATATATTCCTTAACCAATCCTTCGTTATTGATAACATAAGCAGGAATTCGTGTAAGCATATCTTCCCATTTAGGAATTTCGTCTTTATTTGTATTGGCTTTTTGGCTACCCTCAATGATATTTATTAATAATCCTTTTAATACTGCAAAATCCATTGTAGAATTGCGTGCAATTCCGATGTCATTTTCAGAAGATATATTGCCAGGAAGTCCGTCAGGAGCATAAGACGGATTGCAATCATATTTACCATCTGCTTTTATTTTTAAGAACTCTTCATAAAAGAGCGTCACTTCTTTCATAAAAGGCAAAGCGCGATCTTTTAGGAATTTTATATCACCGGTATAAAGATAATATTCATAATAAAGATTAGCGATCATGCCGCCGATGCTGACATTATGGATAATCTTTGGATCAATAATTCCCAATAAGCCTGATTGAGGTGCCACGACCTCAGGAATAAATATTCCTCTGCATCCATACAATCTGCTGGCATTTTTCTTGAGATCATCAATCATCTGCTCATAGTAATCAAAAATAGGCATCAAATATGAGCTTAATCCGCCAGTAAATGCTTGATAATACACAAAGGGAAGTCTATATGCGTTAATATATGAATTAACAGCCTTATAATCTCCGCACCATAATCCATATGGCGCCATTATACGAGAATCGGGCGAAGTAGAACTTATAAATAAATATCTGCCAAAAGCCCATAATTTTTCTATTAAAGCTTCCTTTATTTCTCCTGCTTGCGCAGCTTCGATCAGGTCTTCAATATATTCATCTCTGTCCTCGGCTTCTAAGTCAAACTCTGCGGAAGAAAATAACTTTGAAAAAGCTGAACAATGGTCTTTGAACATTCTTTCATAAGTTAATTTTATTGCAGAAAGTTCAGCCTTTAGCGCCTTCCATTCCTTTTCACGCTGGCTTTCAATGAACGGTTTTACTAAAACGAAAATTCTTTCAGCACCTTTTATCCTTATGCTGTTATTTTTTACTTCCATGCTTCCGCCATAATGCGTTATCCTTGCAACAGCACCAAATTCAGTTCCATTATCGCTTCGAGCTGATATATACATAAAGAAATTTTCGTACTTGGTCATCAGTCCTTCGGGAAGTTTGGAAATAGCCTGAGGTGTTCTGATGTTGGAACGATCATGAATATCAAAAGAAAAAACAGCTTCTATACCTTTAGGTCCTGTTTTGGTAAATTCATAAGCTATAATATTCGAGGTCATTGACACAAACAACGAACGGTCGTATTTTGTACTACCATCTCTAAAAGATACTATCGCTTCACCAGTTTCTAGATTAAGTATTCGGCTGTATTCTTTAACAGGTTTTTCCAAAGGCATACTAACTTTTAGATCACACAAAGGAAGCGGAACAGCAGGTATAGGTCTATAACCTTTGTTAATAAGTGCATTAGGAAGAATCTCAGCTGCGCGCGTATAATCGCCTTCGTCAGTAGCTCTTCTCAAATCTTTCAGCTTATCAGCTACATCCTGCAAAACACCTGTATAGCCTTGCCACCAAAGATCGCCATGATTGATAAGTATGGTTTCCTTGCCGGCCCCTCCAAAGACTGATGCACCGATTTTACCATTTCCTACGGGCAAGCCCCCGCGCCACAAAGCGCCCCACCATTCTGATGCTTTTTTGAATTTTAAAATAGTCTTGGGTCTTTTGTTGCTTGCCATATGCCCTCCAAAAGCCATTTTTATGCAATAATCTTGATAAAATTATAACATCACAAAACAATCTCGTAAAGAGTAAAACTCTTTTTATATACAAATTTGAGTATATTTTTTAAAAAATTTAGACAATTTTTTTCAATAAATAATAAAAAAAGCGGATAAAAATCCGCTTTAAAAAACAAATTAAATATAATTTATAATATTTCCAAATTCTTATGGAATGCTTTATAAAATTCTGGTGCTGAAGCAAGCGCTTCTTTTATTTCCAAAGAGCAATCCCCTTCAACTTCTGTTTTCATAATTACAGAATCACCCAAAACATCGCATGACAATGTCTTGACAGCTCCGCTCATAGATCGATCAAGGCTTTCTGCTATTCTTAAAATTACACCCAATTTTCTTACAGCAGGCAAATCTTCTTCCTTGAGAATGTCTTTATATTTATTCCATTCTCCGATATTAAGTCCATCTTTTCGATGTGCGCTTGCCACAAATGCTGATAATAATAATTCTCTTTGGGTAAGTCCGTATAGATGAGAATTCAAAATTATATAGAAAGAATGTCTATGATGATCATAATATTTTATTCTCTGACCGCAATCATGCAAAAGTGAGGCTATTCGCAATACCTTGACATATTGTCTAGGGAGTTTATGCAAAACTCTCAATTGCTTGAAAAGCTGCATAGACAGGTTATATACTTGCTCTGCATGGGCAGCGTTTTCATCAAAATATTTAATAATTGTATTTATGCTGTGTCCTAAAATATCTGAAATAGGCTTTTCTGCAGTTGTGGGAACGGCATAATTATACAAAATACCTTCTCTTAAACCGCTTGCACTTATAGTCATTTGAGTGAAATTAGTTACATTCAAAAGTCCTTTTATGCATGACAACGCGCTTATAAATATATCTGCTCTTCCGCTGGACATTCCTTTTATCTTCATGCGCTTTTCATAGTCCAGCACCTTGATCATGTCATATATGTCTATAAAATGTTCTTTAGGTATTACATAATTATGTGCAATTTCCAAAGAATAGCGCTTTAACATTCGGCTAATCTTGCCAAGGTTTCTAAAAGCTCCACCTACTCCTATTAGCTGAACATCGGGATCTAACTGCTTTAGCCATTCAACACGAGCAAGTTGTTCTGTTATAAATACTTCTATCTTCTCTGCCTGCTTTTCTGGAGGCATTGATTCATCATTGAAAAGAGAAGTTAAAGTTATTGAACCAAAAGGAATATTGGCTGTATTGAGAATGTTACGTCTATTATAATGAATAAGCTGTGTTGAACTTCCAGATATATCAATAATAAGACCTTTGGGAATATCTAATGAATTGATTACACCCTGATATATATATTTTGCTTCTTCTTCCTGTGACAAAACATTAATCTTGAAACCGCACATTGCATAGACTTCGTCCAAAAAACTCTTTTGATTTTTTGCGCGTCTTACTGCATTTGTTGCTACCGCAATTATTTTATCTACTTGATATGCATCGCAAAGTTTTCTGAACATTTTCAGGGTTTTTATTGCCTGAGCTATTTTTGACGATTTCAAAAAACCGTCTTTTTCCATATCTTGTCCTAATCTGACTGTTTCTTTGATATCATCAAATACAACAAAATAACCGCCTTCAAGGATATTTGCCAATATCATCCTAACAGAATTAGAACCTAAATCGATTACCGCTATTTTTTCCAATTTTGAATCCTCTTATTTATGTAGCCTAAATTAATTCTTTTACTTTTAGTATTATAACACAGCCTTTTACCCTTGAAAAGACCCATTTTACAAAAAAATTAAAATTAAATATTGTTTAAATAATTCAAAAAACAAGAGTAATAGTTGGATCTGTTACTGAAATAAAAGAATCAAAACCAAGTAAAGGGCTAGATTTAGATAAAAATTATATCTCTTAAAAAGAATTTAAAATTTACGCGTCCTTTTTCTCGCCTAAAATTTCAAGTATTTTTTCTTTTTTTACTGCAGAAGTAGGTCTGCATTTATCAAGTTTAACTTCACCTTTTACCAATGCTTCAGCAAAAGCTGCACATCCTGTAAAACCGCAAGCTCCGCAATTAACCCCTGCGAGATTTGCTTCAACAGCTGCTAATCTTTCGTCTTTTTTTACTTCAAATTTTTCACCGACAAATGCCAGAATAAAACCAAGTACTGCTGCTATTGCCAATACAATAAGTACCGGTAATATAAAAGTCATAAAGAAATCCATAATATATAATCCTCTTATTCTAATAATCGTTTTTAGTTTAAATACCCAAAAGCTTTTAATTAGCTTTTGGGTATCAATAATTTTTACTTAAAGAAGTCTAATCCTCCAAGACCTGAAAAGGCAAGAGCCATAATGCATGCAATAATAAGTGCAATCGGAAAGCCCTTGAAAGGCTTAGGAACATCGGCCTTTTCCAAACGTTCTCTTATACCAGACATCAAAAGCAATGCCATTAAAAAGCCTAATCCAATGCCAAATGAGTAAATTACCATTTTTACAAAGCTCATATCTAATACCAAATTTGCAGTACCTAAAACTGCACAGTTAGTAGTAACGAGCGGCAAATATATGCCTAAGGCTTTATAAAGAACTGGTATAAATCTTTTTAAAAGTATTTCAATTAATTGAACAAATGCTGCTATTATCAAAATAAATAACAATATCTTCAAATATTCAAGTTCAAAGGGCACCAAGAGATAGTTATAAATTAAATAAGAAAAAATTGATGATATTGTTATAACCAAGGTTACGGTCAAACCCATACCTAATGCAGTATTAGTTTTTTTGCTTACACCTAAGAAAGGACACATGCCATATGTATAATGAAAAACAATGTTCTCAGTAAATACGGCTGTTATAAATGTTGAAATAATCATTGAAAGAGTAGACATTATGCTTTACCTCCAGCCGCTTGAATATTTTTCTTAAGTAATGCCTGTTTGATTTTATTTTTTCTATCTATCTTTGCTTTTATAAAGTTAAAGATTGCCATAAGTATAGCCAATATTAAAAATGCACCCATAGGTTGGCTAAATATTGCAATTCCCGAGAAGTGAGGGAACAATTCTACTCCCCATATTTGACCTGCACTCAAGACTTCTCTTATAATACCCAAGAAGCACAGACCGATAAAATATCCTAAGCCTATGCTCAAACCATCAAGCATTGAAGGAAGAGGTTTGTTGCTTGCGGCAAATGCTTCTGCTCTTGCTAAGATAATGCAGTTAACAACAATAAGCTCAACAAATCTTCCGATTTCGCTGTAAATATTGGGTATGTACTTTTTTAATGCCAAATCAACAACGGTAACCAAAGTTGCAATGATGATTATATAACAAGGTATTCTAACCTTGTCAGGAATTATTTTACCTACCAATGAGATAACCAAGTTACTTATTATTAAAACGATACAAGTTGCAATACCCAGCCAAAAAGCATTAGCCAAAGTATTGGTCATACCCAAAACAGGGCACATACCTAAAACCATTACAAAAATGGCATTGTTCCTTAATAGACCGTCTAAAAATATATCTTTAGATTTCATTTTTATTCTCCCAAATTTGACAGATAATCGTTTATATCTTCTATGCTGTTATAGAAAGTACAAATCTTAGCAACCGTTGCTTTTATTGCATTTGAAGTATAAGTTGCACCGCTTACAACATCAAGATCAATTTCATCAGGATTTTCATATCCAATAAAGAAGGTTGCATGCTTTCCTTTTATTGTTTCTAAGTACTCTGTCAATTTAAATCCAATTGTATTGGTAACCTTACCATCTATTGCTGATATATTGCCTTGTTCATCAAATGCTATATAAATGGTAGATTCACCATAATCATATTTATCATTTTCATAAGCAAATACATAATTATTTAAATTATTTTTATATATTTTTACGCTTGAAACTTCATCTTTTTTAACTAAAGAAACTTCAGTAGTTCCTTCAAACATGCGCTTAATTATCTGCTCTGACAACGAAATAGGCGTAAACTCAACAGAATCAGTTGCTGAAACTTTTTTGTAAGTTGCCTTAACATGGAGTTTATATGTTGCCGCTGAGACATTTACAATATTTACGGAATAAACAGTTACATTATCTTTTGATGACACCTTTTTAATGTTTTTAGGTGCAGTTGCAACTTTTCCATCACGTGTTAGAGTAAATTCAAAATTAACTTTATTAGGATCAACTTTTTTAGTATTATTGGAAGTAACTTCAATCAATATTTCAACCGTTTGTCCAATTTCGATACCTTGTGCATCCTGTTTTGTTTTAACTGATATAGTCATCAAATCATAAGATTTTTCAGGTGCATTTAAGATTGCTTCTTTATGAGCAGCATATTCAGACATAGAAAGTTTTAATGCATATGACAATGCGTTACTGGTATATGTAGCACCTGAAACAACATCAAAGTTAGTATTTTGCAATGCATCATTTTTCAAACCTTTTGCCTTATCATAATTGATATCAATAGGTCTGGTGGTTTCGTCTTTATATTTTTGGGCAGCAATAACAGTATCATCTGAAGTATTGATTGCTGTAAGCATTACAACATCACCAAAAGAACCTGCAGTTCCTTTAGTTTGAATGATTACAATATCAGTATTTTCTCCTGCTGTAGCTTTGTAAACATTTAGAATATCTTCATTTAATCCAAGACTGTTCACATCTAGTTCTACAAATTCAGCAGAATTATCATTTATTACTGTTCTAAGTTCCTTCAAAAGTGCAGCAGAAATGCCTAGAGGCTCTTCTACTTTCCAAAAATAATTGGCAACGGTTAATATTGCTCCACAAATAATTGAGATTACGGTTAAAACCGCTACTGATTTTAATATCTTTTTCATTTTGCACCTCTTGTTGCTCTTTTTCTGCCAAAAGCACGAGGATATATATACTTATCAATTAAAGGAACTAATATATTCATAATTAGTATTGCATAAGATACACCTTCATCTGTTTTGCCAAAGACTCTTATTATTACCACTAAAAGTGCGATTCCTAATGCAAAGATCACATTTCCTCTAAAGGTATTGGGGCTTGAGGAATAGTCTGTTGCCATGAAAACAGCACCTAGCATAAGCCCGCCTGTCAGAACATGCCCTGCAACCAAAAGCATCATTTCAGAGAAGCTGCTGCCATTGGGCAATGCATCAAACAAAAATGCAAAAACAGCAACTCCGCCAATTATGATAAGAGGAACTCTAGGGTCAATAACCTTTCTAACGCTTAGATAGATATATCCAATTAATATAGCTATAACGCTTGTTTCACCAAAAGCTGCCGCACCCTTATTTCCGATCAACATGTTAAACCATTGCGAAGAAACAGCACTAGCATTTCTAGTGGATAGCCAAGTAGCTGAGCTAACAGCATCAAGACCTATGATATTGTTTGTTCCAACAGTACCCATAAAAGCGCCAAAAGAAACAACCATAAAAATACGTGCTGCAAGAGCAGGATTGGCAAAATTCTTGCCTATTCCGCCAAAAGCCATCTTTACAAACACGATAGCAAAGACAGTTCCAACCATAGGCATCCAGATATTAGCAAGAGATATTACACCAGGCTGACCACTTTTCCATACCAAAGAGGCAGGAAGGTTAAGCGCTAATAAAATACCTGTAACAAAACATGATAAATCGGTAGCTGATGAATTTTTTACAGCTTCCCAATTCCATTTATTATTTTTTATTAATGTAAATAAAAATTCTGATACAAAGGCGGTCAAACAACAAACGCCTATTAATATTAATGTTCCCCATCCAAAGAATATAACACCTGCAATAATACAAGGTATAAGTGCAATTATTACATCCAGCATTATTTTTCTGGTGGCAAATCTTGATGAAATATAAGGGGAAGTTCTTACAAATAATTTTTCCATAGTTTATATACCCCTAGTAGCAATCATTTTTTTAGATTTCTTCATTGAAGAAACCAAATCTCTTTTGGCAGGACATATATAACTGCAACTGCCGCAAAGAATACAATCCACAGCACCGTATTTTTTAGCTTCTGCCCAATCTCCAGCGATGGCAGCCGCATCAATAAACATGGGCATCAATCTCATAGGACATACTCTTGCGCACTTGCCGCAGTTAATGCACTGACTGGGTGAAACAGTATTAACCTCTTTTTCAGTTAAGAATAATAAAGCTGAAGAAGTTTTTGTAATAACATTCTCATCATTCTGAGTGCACGCACCCATCATAGGTCCGCCGTTTACAATCATAATGTACTGGGATGATTTTACTGTGCTTAACTCTTTTTCCAAAGACTTGAGTTCAGCACGAACAGCTTTTATTTCGGATTTTTGAGATTTATCTAGTTTTTCTAGTTGAGATTGTTTTTCTTTGATTTTATCTTGGATAACTTTGACATTTTCTCTAGAATCAATTGTCTTACATTCTGCCAAAACATCTTTGTATGTAGTACCTGTGCGAATCCAGTAATTTCCTTTATTCTTAACTGCACCGCCTGATACGGTTACTACACGTCTATACAAAGGCTGTCCTTCATAAACTGCATAATATACGGACAAAGCAGTATGAACGTTGTTAACCACAACGCCTACCTTGGAAGGCAATTCACATGCAGGAACAACTCTCTTAGTCAAAGCATATATAAGTTGTTTTTCTGCACCTTGAGGATATCTAGTCTTTAGACCTACTACCTTAATGTCTGTAATATTATTGGCTGCAATAACTTTGTTAAGGGTATCTATTGCATCTTGTTTGTTTTCTTCAACACCTATCAAGATATTGTGAACGTCCAAAGCAGTTGCAATATATCTTATGCCCTTAAGAATTTGTTCGGGATACTCCAGCATTATGCGATGGTCAGAAGTGATATAAGGTTCGCATTCTGCACCGTTAATAACCAAGGTATCAATTGTAACACCTGAAGGAGGTGTAAGTTTAGCTGCTGTAGGGAAACCAGCACCACCCATACCTACAATGCCTGCTTCGGCAGTTCTTGCCAAAATTTGTTCTTTTGTAGGATTGGTAAGCTTAGGCAAAAATTCAGCATTATCAGAAAAATCATTGTCTATTACGATATGAGTAACCTCACGATCACCCATAGGTCTGTTTTCAATTGCCATAACCTTGCCGCTAACAGGTGAAAAGATATTAGCGCTTATCACTCCGTCAGCACTTGCCAATAGTGTGCCTACTTTTACATAGTCACCGACATTAACTTTTACTATTGCAGGTTTTCCTATATGCTGAACAACAGGAACAAAAACTTTAGCAGGTGGGGTAAGTTCGGAAATATAGTCCCGCTGCGTAATCTTATTGGTATGCGGATGAACTCCGCCGAAAAATTTTGTTGGCATTTTATAACCATCCTAAAAAATTTTGAATTAAACCAAACAGATTATAGCACACGAAAATACGCTATGTCTATAAAAACCTTTTAAATTTAATTTAAATTCTTAAATAATATTATGCTAATCTCTTAAAAACTTTATGTAAAATTCTTTGTTTATAGACTTTTGGATAAGTCCAAAAGCTAATAAAAACTTTCTTTTTATTCTCAATTATCATCCATAAGAATATATTAATTTTATGAAGCTCAATCAACTTTTTAAAATAGAAGACAATAAACTACTTAATAAACCATCTATAAAGGAATTATTAAAACAAAAAGCACAAGGCAAAACCGACAAGGTGCTGACAATCTTTACTATTATTATTACAATTTTCGGCATTTTGATGGTGTATTCGGCCAGCAGCTACACTGCCTTAGTTAGATACGATGACAGCTTTTATTATATGAAAAAGCAGATTTTAGGAGCGATTCTGGGTTTTGGCGCAATGGCAGGACTTACATACTGCAATTATCGTGTTCTTGACAGACTAAAATTACCTATTCTAATTGTTTCAATAATACTATTAATTATAGTATTTATACCCGGTGTGGGTTTATCTAATTACGGCGCTAATCGCTGGATAGATCTGCCTGGATTTACCATACAGCCAAGCGAACTTGCAAAATTCGCTCTCATAATTTTTTCTGCAGGATATATGTCCTTTAATCAGCAAAAGATGAAAACTTTTCTTGGAATACTTCCTGTACTATGCGCAGGCGGAATAATAGCCTTGTTAATCATTTTGGAACCAAACATGTCCATAACAGTTTGCGTCATATTGCTAATGCTTGTTATGCTGTTTTTGGGTGGAACAAGAATCAAGCATTTTATTATTTTGTCAATTCCTGTTATAGCGCTTGTTCCAATACTTATAATTATAGAACCATACCGGATGAACCGCTTGTCTGCGTTTTTAAATCCATGGGCATCACCCTTGGAAGAAGGCTTTCAACTTATCCAATCTTATTATTCTCTTGGCAGCGGCGGATTATTTGGCGTTGGACTTTTTAATTCTAGGCAAAAGTATCTTTTTCTGCCTTTCTCAGAATCAGATTTTATATTCAGCATAATCGGCGAAGAATTAGGACTTTTTGGGTCTTTTTTAACAATAGCGGTGTTTTGTATAATAATTTACCGCTGTATCCGCGTAGCAATCAATGCCCCTGACAGACTGGGCTGTTATATAGCTTCGGGCGTAGGTGCTATTATCGCTATTCAGGTTGCTGTAAATATAGCAGTAGTAACTGGAAGCATCCCTCCGACAGGTCTTCCCCTGCCTTTTGTAAGTGCGGGCAGTTCTTCGCTTGTAGTGTTTTTGGGCGGAATAGGAATAGTGCAAAACATTGCGCGCAACAGCAATAAAGATATTAATGTTATTTAGTCAGGCTTTTTGAAATTAAATCGTGCACCAAATCTATAAACTTTTGACCACGCGCCTCAAAATTGACAAATTCATCAAAACTAGAACAAGCAGGAGAAAGCAAAACATTGCAAGGCGAAAGCGACCTAGCTAGTTCTACACTCTTATAGAAAGCGTCTGTAAAATTATCTGCTTCTACTGTTTTATTATTT